>JACZXA010000125.1 GCA_022571865.1 Pseudomonadota bacterium | reverse complement strand
CGACCGAGCCCCGGATGATTGTATTCGAACAGCAGTTTATTGATCTTCACCTGTTCCTGCTCCACGACTTGTGGGCGGGTAAGTACCGGTGCGCAGGGGACGCCGAACTCGTCGAGACGCGCCAACCACTCGGAACTGGTTTTTTCTTTGAGCACTTCCGCGGTCATCTCGAGGCGCAGGTTGGCATTTCGCATGCGATCGCGAGGGGTCTTGAAGCGTTCGTCTTCCAGCCACTGGGTCCGTCGCAGCGCCTTACACAATCCCTCCCATTCGGCATCGGAGACGGCGCCAGCGGTGATGTAACCATCGCGTGTCTCATAAATCAGATCTCTGGAACGTTGACCGGTGAGCACTTCCGACTCGTTCCCGACCATCGTCAGGCCGCCCAACCCTTCCGGCCAGAGCCAGGCGATGACGGCATCGAGCATGGCTATCTTGATATGCTGTCCCTTGCCGTTTCGCTCCCGGGCGAGCAGACCCGCGGTGATGGCCTGGGCCGCGGTTAATGCGGTTGTTTTGTCTGGAATAACCGTTCGCACCATGCGTGGGCGGGCGTTCTTGTTATCGGCTTGAAGGTCCGCAAGGCCTGACAACGCTTGAATGACAGGATCATATACACGCTTGTGAGCATACGGTCCTTTATCTCCAAACCCACTGATCGATACGTAGATAATCCGCGGGTTGATCTCCCTGATAACTTCAGACCCGAGACCCATCCCTTCAATGGCGCCAGGACGAAAGTTCTGCACAAATACGTCCGCCGACCTTGCCAACCGTTTGACCACCTCGATTCCCGCATCGGTTTTCAGATCGAGGGCGATAGACCGTTTGCCTCTGTTGATACTTAAGAAACCCGGGGTCACTCCACCGGGATTGCCTCCCATGCGACGCACGATATCGCCCGACAGCGGTTCGACCTTGATGACATCCGCACCCTGGTCGGCCAGCAACACGGTCGCGGCCGGACCGGACAGAACGCGGGACAAATCCAGAATTCGAAAGCCCGACAGCGGACCACTCATTGATAACCCTCAAGACCATGGCAATGGATACAGCAACGGAAGATAACCGTCGAGCACGGCTACTGCCATAGTTCTTACCCGGATACCGAATGGTGCGGTATCGGAGTAAGCTCGGATTCACAAGATAATCGGTCGCACGTCTGATTTGAGGGGGATCAATGAAGAGACTACTCGGTGTCACGCTCCTGCTTATATTTTCGACACCTTCCATGTCGCTCTCATCCAACCTGGAAGATATCGGCGCCCTGAGCTTCCCAAACTCAGGCGCGGCTGAAGCCCAAGACCACTTTCTGCGAGGCGTGGGCATACTGCACAGCTTCGGCTGGAAGCAGGCCATCATCGAATTCAAAGCGGCGCAAGCACTGGACCCCGACTTTGCTCTGGCGTACTGGGGTGAATCGCTCTGTTACAACCACCCTCTCATCCGGGAACAGGATCTGGATACACCGAGGGATGTGCTGAATCGACTGGCCCCCACTATTGATGAACGCCTCAGCAAGGCACGCACCGATCGCGAGCAGGGTTTCATGCTCGCGGTGGAAGCACTCTTTTTCGGTGAGGGAGATACGGGCGAGCGGCGCTCAGCGCACATGGAAGCAATGCGTACGCTCCATGAAAAATATCCCGACGACGACGAGGTCGCCGCTTTTTACGCGGTGTCGTTACTGAGTGCGGCGGGGCCTGCGGGCGGTGAGGGTCACCGCCTGAACATATTGGCAGGATCCATCGGTCTCGAAATCTCTGCACGCAATCCGCGCCATCCGGGGGCCGTACACTACACCATCCACGCGTTCGATGATCCGATACATGCACCGTTGGCGTTGTCGGCGGCCTGGGTGTTCGCTGACATCGCAGCGGCGGTTTCACACGCTCGGCACATGCCGACACACATTTTCATACAACACGGAATGTGGGAGCAGGTTTCCCTGTCCAATCAATCCGCCTACGAAGCGGCGGTTGCGTTGTGGGAGCCGGGGGATAACGCTGGCGCCATGGTGCATTCCCTGGATTGGGGTCAATACGGCGACCTGCAACGCGGCGATTACGATAAAGCGCGGCTGTGGATTGAGCGCATGGAAGACATCGCGGTAAAAAATTCCGGCCAGGGGCGTGTTACCGGAGCATTGCCGCGGGTGAAGGCTCGTCTTGTTCTCGAAACACAACAGTGGAAAACACAACCCGTCACCGAAGCAAGCCCAGCACCCGAACTGTTGGCGACGGGAATCAGCGCGGTACATCTTGGCGATCTCGAGCTTGCCCAGAAAGCGGCCGATGAACTCCAGAAATTGGCGCAAGCCGCTTCGGGTGACAAGGATACTTCTTATTACTCGCAAACTGGCCAACCTCTTGTGATCATGCACAAAGAGGTGGCAGGTCTCATTGCCATCGCTAAAGGTCAGCGCGAAATCGGGCTTGCCCTGCTCAAAGAAGGGGTCGCAATCGCTGACTCCATGCGCCCGCCCAACGGTGCCCCCAATCCCTTGAAACCCGTTCACGAGTTGTATGGCGAGGCGTTGCTGGACGCGGACGAATTCGAAAACGCAGTCGCAGTCTTCAAGGCGTCGCTGCTCCGCACACCACTTCGGCCATTGTCATTGCTTGGTCTTGCCCGAACTTACATAGCGCTTGGCAACGACGAAGCGGCCGGATCAAACTATAAGAAGCTGGTCGAAGTCTGGCAGGATCGGGATTTCCCGGTGCTCGAAGAAGCCGCTGTGTTTCTGGCTGCTTCTGTCGCCGAACAGGATTGAGGATGAGCGTCAAGACCACACGCCGGACCTTCATGGGTCGTTTGGGTGGCGGGATCGCGCTCGGAACCCTGGCCGGTTTCAGCGAAGCCGTCTTGAGTCTGCCAAAAACCCAGCTTGGGGCCGGCAAACCGCCAGATGACGAACGCTATTGGCAGTGGGTAACAAACGAGTTCCTGACTCAACCGGTCGTCGCCCACATGAACACGGGGACACGCGGGGTGTCACCGCGCAGTGTCGTCAAAGCCCAGTTTGACGCAATCCGCGCGTACGACTCCGACTACGTCAGTTATGCAAAATACGTCATCAACATCGACGCTCGGACGGCCATCCGCGAGAAGTTAGCCGCATTTGTCGGCTGCAAGAACAACGAAATAGCCGTTACCAACAACACCACCGAGGGGATGGCATACGGTACGCTGGGGATCGACTTCAAGTCTGGTGACGAGGTCATCTACACCAACCACGATCATTCGAGTGGTGCGCAACCCATCAATCTCTGTGCGGCCAGATACGGAATCAAACCCGTAGTGGTGGATCTTTCCGATCCCAAATTCCATCCCCCGGAAGACGCGGCCACCATCGTCGAGGCAATCGAGAATGCAATCACCCCGCGAACCAGGCTAATCAGTTTCTGCCACGTCAACTACACCGATGGCTGCGTACTGCCAGTGAAGGAAATCTGCGCACTCGCCCGCTCAAAAGGCATACTGACACTCGTGGACGGCGCCCACCCGCCCGGGATGATGGATCTCGACATCACCGATCTCGGCTGCGATATGTACGCGGGTGCCGGCCACAAGTGGCTTCTGGCATCCATGCTCACAGGGTTTTTCTACGTGAACGAAGCTGTTCAGGATCGCCTCTGGCCCATCATATATTCGGGTCCCGTTGCGGGGTTGAACATGTACGGAAAACCGGTATCGGACAGCACATCCAACAACCGGGCGAAAACGGCAGCCCGCTACGAAATGCATGGTTCGCTCAACTTCGCAAGTGCGGCCTCACTCGATGCGGCATTGGACTTTCACAACGAAATCACCCCCACGGCCATCGAAGCTCGCGACCGTTACCTGGCCGGGCGCACGCGAGAAGGCCTGCAAAAAATCCGCGGCGTCTCCGTGCACGTATCGGAAGATCCGGCGATGAGTTGCGGCCTGGTCTCTTTCAAGATACGCGGTGTCAAGCCTACCGAAGTCAACGATCTACTGTGGGAGCGTCACCGAATCTACATCCGCAGCGTCACCCATGCGGAAATCGACTGGGACGTGAATCGTGTCTCGCTGCACGTCATGGTTCACAGTGGCCAGGTCGACACGCTCCTGGGCGCAGTTGAGGAGATCGCCCGGGAACGACACGCCTGACCTCGAGTAGGAGTCTGCGCGGTAGAAAAGATCCCTAGCCCTTGACGAAGAGCGTCATTAATTGGCGCTTGCCCAGCACTCCACTTCCACGGCGCCATTCAATGCCAGCCCTGCCACCGCGAAGGCGCTCCTGGCGGGCTTGGGGCCTGGAAAGTAGGTGACATACACCGAATTAAATCTGGGCCATTCGGCGATATCGGCAATCATCACCGTACATTTCACGATTTTATCCATGGAAGAGCCATACCGTTCGAGAATGGACTTGATGTTGTCCATGGCCTGTCTGGTTTCACCTTCGATCCCACCCGGGGCAAGATCGGTCGTTCCCGGCAGGATGCCGAGCTGTCCGGACAGATACAACATGTCGCCAACCCGTACTGCTTCTGAAAACGGCAGGTTCAATGCCCTGGCTTCCTCCGAGATCAGATACTCGGCGGCATGAGCGGTGTTGAAGCCCGAAACCAACAGGCACAAAAGCATCGATGATCGTAGCGACATATGACTCTCCTCGCGATTGAGCGGTAATGGTAAACGATGCAGGCCGTCGGCATCACGCGCATCGCTAGCACGGATATTGAACGAGGACGCAGATTTTTGGGTGAGAGATCGTGGTCGTCATGACGGCTCGTGACCGAAAGCGTAGCCGTAGCGACGGAAGCGCGGACCCGTTTGCGCTTGCGCAAACGGGTCCGCGTTCGCATAGCGAACGCGCTGAACATCCGGCGTCTTGGCGGCCGCGAGATCCAGCCAAAAATTGCGGAGGCGCCTCGGTAACACTTCGAACCTATTCGAAATAGTGAAAATTTATAATAATTTCAAAATGTTAACCATCATATGCGCCGTACTCGTGCAATATCCGGGCTAGTTGCTGGATTCGGCTCTGCGCGACTATTATCAATTCGGGTTTGAGGAAACGCCAATGACCAAAACCATTGCCGAGTTGACCGATTGTATGCGGCAGAAGATGCAACGCGGAGGCTTAAACGGTTCGCTCAAGGTAGACCTTGGCGAAGACGGTGTGATCTTCATTGACGGATCTGCCGTATCCAACACCGATGGCCAAGCGAACTGCACGATCACAACCACCCTCGAGATGTTCAACGAACTCTACGCAGGTAGGATAGACGCCGTTCAGGCCCACTACAAACATCGCCTGAGCATAGACGGCAGCCAACTACTCGCGACCCAGTTGACGGCCCTGATGGATGACACCGAAGGTCCATCCAAGCGGGTTGCCCGCTTTTCAAGGGGTGCAGACATACCCGATATCGTCAAGGCACTGAGATCGACGGGAGCCGCCGTCATCGAGAACTGTATAACCGATGAGCTGGCCGATCGGGTGGCAGCCGAACTGCGACCCCATTTCGATGAATCCGGCACCGCCTACCAGGCCGACTTCGAAGGCTACAAAACCTTGCGGTTAGGTGAAATTCTGGCTCGGTCGCGATCCTCCTCCGAGCTCGTCGGAGAAGCGCTGCTGCTGAGCGTTATCGATGAAATTCTGTTACCCCATTGCATCAACTACCGCATCGGCAGTTGTACGGGCATCGAAATATTTCCGGGAGAGACGGCCCAGGCGTTGCACCGTGACGACGGAATCTACCCGATACACATTCAAGGCGTGGAATGGCAGGTGAGTGCCATGTGGGCGTTGACCGACTTCACCAAAGAAAATGGTGCGACTCACCTTCTCCCTGGCAGCCACGATGGCCCACCGCGCGCAACAGCCGCCAAATCTGACTACACCGTACAAGCCGAAATGACCAAGGGGTCACTCTTGTTGTATCTGGGCAGCCTCCTCCATGGCGGAGGTGCCAACAACAGCGACCAACCGCGCATGGGGCTCGTCAACACCTATGCGGTGGGTTGGCTACGGCAGGAAGAGAATCACTATCTTGCCATCCCGAAGGAAATTGCGGATAGCTACCCGCTGCGCATTCGCCAATTGATGGGCTACCAGACCCATGGCCTGCTTGGCTGGTACCCCGACGCCGATATTAATATGTAGCTGCGTTAACCGCTCTCTGCGACGCTCTCTACGAGCGGCGTGTAGTTGACATCGTCGACCGTCAATTCTCGTGCCCAGGCGGCAAACTCCAACTGCATGCCATCCGGGTCTTTGAAATAGATCGAGCGCACGAAAGTACTGGGGGAAATTTCTTCACTCACACCACTTTCGCTATCGTCATGGTTCACCACCTCGGTGCATTCAATGCCTAATCCCAGCAGACGCGTTCGATATTCTTCGATTCTGTCGGGTGCGACATCAAACGCAACGTGATTCATCGTCCCGGGCGTCGCGGTGATGCGGCGATACTCCTTTGCGGAAACGCTGTCCGGTCCGTCGGGGAACCAGAAAAAAGCCAAGTGGTCGCCGCCCCCACAGTCGAAGAAGTAGTGTTTCCCTTTGCCCTCGGGCAAATCGATGGTTTTGGTTAGCGCCATACCGAGCACATTGGTGTAGAAATCGATGGTTCGATCCATGTCTTTGCAAACCAGGGCAAGGTGGTTGATACCTGATAGTTCAAACGGTGCCATGACAACCTCCGACTCGTTGTTGAGGGAGACGTTTACCACGGAAAAGCCACTGGCAACAAACTTTTTTACGTCTGTTCCTGCTCGAGTTCCGCCCAGATCTGCTCAACCCAGGTCTTGATGGCAAGCCCTTCCGTCCATCTATCCGACAACTCCAGCTGATTAGCGTCGGTCATCGCGTAAGGCGGCGGGCCCAGCTCGCACAGAAAGATCAACGTGGCGTCGTCTGCGTTACGTGAGCGCCACATCCGCATCCCCTCCTTCCACCAACTCTTGAATACCTCTACCCACTGCGCATGTTGAGGAAAGTCGATCTGTATCTGCACCTGCTCGCGACTGGCTACCCGGCCCTGGAAACAGTCGGATCGTTCCAGAATGCGCGTGATGTAACCTCGATCCACCTCGGGTAGCGGAATACGAAATTCCCGATCGACGACGAAGTGCGACAGATCGGCGCAAAGTCGCATCTCCGGTACGGAATCTATTACCTGCAACGTGTAATAAAGATCGTTGAGCATTCCGTCTCTATGAGTTTCGAACAGCAAAGGCAGATCACATTTTTCCGCCTCTTCCATCCATCGATAGATAACCGGGATCGCACCCGCAACCGTCACAGGCATGACTCCACCTATCACGTTGACCAAGGTAGCGCCAAAGTCCCCCGCCATGCCGAGCAGCGGTTGCATGTCGGCAACTTTGCCGGGGAAGGCGTTAACCATGCAGGTGAGACCTCTGGTTTCGAACAGCGGTTTGAAGCCGGTAAATTCGGCAATCTCGTCTGCGCCGAGATCGAGACAGACGCCAGAAAACCCAGCTTCGACAATCATGTCGAAACTTTCATCAACGCTGTACTCGACTTGATCGGGATGACGCCGTTCCATCGCCCACAGAGATTGATAGATGGCCAACTTCTGCATGTGCAGCTAGAAAGAAGTCAGAAAGGAAGCCGCGTTACCTCCAGGTATCCGAGCCTGCTGGGCGGCAAGTAGAAAGTCCGGACCTTCCGGATAGACGCTTTCTCCTTGCCACTTGTAGATTCGATCTACGCGGCCGGTATGGTAGATCTTCACCTGGGCAGCAAACGGGATCACCGCCACCGGACTGTTACCAGCCATCTGGCGGTGTAACGCGGGCAACCGAAACCATGGAACCGTTGGCTTGGCATGGTGAGCGTTGTGGTAGCCGAAGTTGAGCACAAGCCAATTCACCTTCTCGTGTTTCAGTGACAAGGGGACACTGAACGTATGGGCCTGCTCCCAAACCAGATCACCTTTATGGGGACCGGGTTCCTTGTTGAACAGCGTCGTCACTCCTCCGTAGTCGTGCTGCAATCCATCCATGAATCGTAAAACGATCAGCATCATCATGTAGGCGAGCGCATAGAAGGCAGCGACCACCGGAAAGAAGACCAGCAATAAAAGATAGAGTCCGCCGCGCAGAACGATGACGAACAAGTTGCGCCGTCTTTGACTAACCCGTTGCGGAATGACGAACGAGGTAAACACCATGATTCCATGCATGATCAATTCATGAGCCGGGATGTACCACCACTCCAACCGCTGAGTCCACTTCAGCACGAACCGGTGCTCTGCAAACCACGCTTCGTAGTCGAACCATACAAGATCGCCGTTATCTACGTGGTGGCGGAAATGCTTGAAGCGCATGTCTTCGAACGTCCCATACGACGCCCCGCAGATCCAACTCATCATACCTCCCAACCGCGCGTTGTCCCGATTGTTCCGAAACACGGTGTTATGGCCACACTCGTGAACGAGGTAGGCGGCGATCGTCATCGCGTGACCCAGAAATACGATGGCAATCGCGTTAACGACCCAGGAGTCAGCAAACAGCCCCGCAAAGGAGGCTAGGTAGCCGGTGACCGCGTAAAGAATCGCGCCGCCCTGATAACGAGCACCTTCATCATCGAAAAACTGAAACCCACTGGCTTGCATATTGCTCCTCGGTCTTGATGCGAGTTTACACCGGATGCTGGGTTACGTAGTGAATACCGCCCCCGCCATCGACTCCTGCCTTCTGGTCACCCCTATCATCCTATCGTAAATCTACCTGCTGTCGTGTCCTAACCGCCGATTTTCCAACGATCTTCAAGTCGCCATTAACACTTTATTTGTACAGGTATCCATCTTCAAAAGGGATGTCCCCTAATGCTTGAAAAAAGCAAAACACTCACCGGCTATCCTGGTCGAGCCGCCATGGATGTTTCCTTCGAACACGGAACCGCGACAGAGGACAACAGGGTCAATCAAAAGGTCGCCCAACGAATGCTGCACAAACTCGGGGTGAGCGTCGATACTGCGGACAATGGTCTGGAAGTCATCCAAATTGCGCAGAGAATCTCTTTCGACGTTATCTTCATGGACTGTCAGATGCCCGCGATGGATGGATTCACCGCAACCGCCGAACTCCGTAAGAGGGAACACGACTGCGAACCCCGCACGATCATCGCGATGACGGCAAACGCAATGCAAGGGGACCGGGAACGATGTATATCTGCGGGAATGAACGACTTCATCGCTAAACCTGTGCGAATCGCAGAATTGGAGCGGGTGCTCAGAACATGGACATCCACTCATCGGTTGGCTGTAGAGTTAGATTCAATATTGGTGGCAGCTTCATAAACCCATGACAACAATGTTGAAATTCTTCTCGAAGCTGGTCTGCGTTGCGTTGGTATCCGGCTGCGGGGGTGGAGGTGGCGGTTCACCCGCGCCGACAGCACCACCTCCGCCACCTCCACCGCCTCCAACCTTGAGTACTGGTCCCGAATCCTGCACCGCCGGTACTGCGGGAGAATTTTCATGTTCCGGTATCTCACTGCGTAAACGAATGACACTTGCCACGATGGGGGGCACGAACGGCAACGATATCTGGGGATGGTTTGATCAGCAGACCGGTCGCGAATACGCCTTGATGGGTATGGATAACGGCACGGCGTTTGTGGATGTTTCAAGCCCGGAGGATCCGCAGTTTCTCGGGCTCTTACCCACCGAGACCGGTACCGCCGCATGGCGTGACATCAAGGTCTATCAGGACTACGCCTATATCGTCGCTGACAACGTTGGCGCACATGGCATGCAGGTATTCGACCTGACCAGGTTGCGCACGATCACTACCCCTCAGACATTTTCCGCCGATGTCGTGTACGGCGATTTCGGCAGCGCGCATAACCTAGCAATCAACGAAAGTAGCGGGTTCGCCTACGCCGCGGGAACCAACGACTGCGCGGACGGATTGCACTTCATCGACATTACCACTCCGGCCAACCCGTTATTCGCCGGGTGTCATTCCGTTGTTGCAACCCATGATACCCAATGTGTCATCTATCAGGGGCCTGATGCAGATTACTCGAATCGAGAGATCTGCATGAGCGCGAACAGCAACCATGTCGAGATAGTCGATGTCACCGCCAAATCTGCACCAACGACAATTTCATCCATGACTTACCCGGACCTCGGTTTTGTCCACCAGGGTTGGCTGACGGAGGATCATCGATTTCTGCTGGTTAGCGACGAGTCCGATGAGGTCATGTTTGGTCTGCCGACCCGTACTCACGTAGTTGATGTCTCGGATCTGGATAACCCTTTCTATGTATTTGCCTATGAGGCCACCACGGCTGCCACAGATCACAACCTGTACATCCTCGGGAACCGCGTATTCGAAGCGAACTACACATCCGGCTTGAGAGTTCTGGAATTTGCCGATCTGGGTAACGAAGAATTGGCGGAGATCGCCTTTTTCGACACGTTTCCCGCAAGCGACAGCTCTGATTATGCCGGTGCTTGGAGCGTGTACCCCTATCTGCCATCCGCAACGATAATCGTGAGCGATCGAAGCAACGGGTTGTTCATTCTTTCGATGCCGTAGACGGCTCATCGCTCCCCGCCGGATCGAAAACGCATCCAACGGGTGAGTTCAGTAAATCAGCCCTTCAGCTACCTTGCTTCCCGCGCCTGAATGTTCGAATGTTGCGCTTTCGAATAAACGCGGCTGCCACATGACCCATCACTATAGCGACGTAAGCCTCTGGCTCGATTCCATAGACGGCATAGTTGAACCGGACGTACCCGAACTACCGGCAGAAACCGATACAGCGATCATCGGTGCGGGGTTGACGGGCATGTGGACAGCCTATTACCTGAAGCAGAAATCCCCCGATCTCGACATTACCGTGTTCGAAGCCGAAATCGTCGGTTACGGCGCAAGCGGACGCAACGGTGGCTGGTGCATGGGTGAGGCATATGGCCTCGACACATACCTCGCCAACCCTTCCACCCGGGAAGCCGGGATGCGGCTACATCGGGAGATGTTCAACACGGTTGACGAAGTAGGCAGGGTGAGCCAGGGCGAAGACATTGATTGTCACTACGCAAAGGGTGGCCAACTGACCGTGGCACAGATGCCTTTTCACGCCGAGCAGATCAAGCGACGTGTGGCTTACAAACACTCCCTGGGATTTACCGAGGATGACTACCAGTGGCTCGAACCGGAAGAAGCAGGTGGGCGAATCCGCACCGCAGGCAGATACGGAGCGGCGTTCGCCAGGAACTGTGCCGTCATACAACCTGCACGGTTGGTGCGGGGACTTGCGGACGTATTACGCGGCAAAGGGGTGAAAATACTCGAACGAACACCGGCAACCGAATTGGCCCCCAGGGTGGTGACCACACCTCGTGGTCGAGTGTTCGTACGCAACATATTACGCGCCACTGAAGGTTACACCGCGTCGATTGCAGGGCTGAAACGCAACATCATGCCCCTGTATTCCATGATTACCGCCACAGAACCCCTCCCCGAAGACGCGTGGGCTGAGATCGGTCTCAACGAGCGGGAGGTCTTCGACGATCCACGGCGGCTGGTTATCTATGGACAGCGCACGATCGATAATCGTTTTGTGCTCGGCGGTCGGGCGAACTACTACTTCGGGTCCCGCCGACGGCCGACCATCCCGGCGACGGATGCCAATGTGAAACGCGTCGAGAAGGTCGCGCGCGAGCTTTTTCCGGTGTTGAACGATTTCAAGACGACCCACGGCTGGGGCGGGCTGATGGGTGTCCCCCGCCACTGGCGGCCTTGCGTTACCTTTGACAAAACAAACGGCATGGGCTGGGCCGGCGGTTATGTCGGTGAAGGTGTTGCCGCAACGAATCTTGCGGGTAGAATCCTCTCGGATCTCGTTCTCGAGCGCGAAACCGAACTCATCGAACTCCCGTGGGTGAACGATGAGGCGCGTCTCTGGGAAATCGAACCGCTGCGCTGGCTGGGTTCCCGGAGCGTGCGCTGGATGGGCTATCAGGCAGACGCAGAGGAAGCGCGGACGAACAAGCCGTCGGTCTTCTGGGGTCCGATATTCGACAAACTCTCCAGCTAACCGATAACAGACCCGTTAGAGGAAAATCATGCCTGACAACGCCTTCACCGCAGACGATTTGCACCGACAACCCAGGGAGATGACATACGCTGCGGCGTTGAGCTTCCTGCGGCGGAAATACACGCGGGATCTCACCGGCGTAGAGGTCGCGGTCACCGGTTTGCCATTCGACAGTGCCACGAGCAATCGACCCGGTGCACGTCTGGGTCCGGCTGCAATTCGAGCTGCTTCCGTACAACTTGCAGAGCTCCAAGCCTTTCCCTGGGGCCTGAATCTCTACCAGGAACTCGCCATCGTCGACTACGGCGACTGCTATTTCGACTACGGTTATCCCGAGCAAGTGGTCGACCGCATCGTCGAGCACACGCGGACTATTCTCGAAGCGGACGTCATGGTTGTGAGCCTCGGAGGCGATCACTTCGTTACTTATCCGCTTCTGCGGGCACACTTCGAAAAATACGGACCGCTGTCTCTACTGCACTTCGACGCGCACTGCGACACCTGGCCCGATGACGGAAAACGCCTCGATCATGGCACCATGTTTACCCGCGCGGTTGCCGACGGTCTGGTGATCCCGGAGCGATCCGTGCAGGTGGGTTTGCGCACTCACAACGATGAAACGCTCGGCTTCAACATTCTCGATGCACCCTGGGTGCACGAAGCCGGGGTCAATGCCACCATCGATCGTATCGTTGACGTTCTTGGAACACACAAGACCTACCTTACTTTCGACATCGACTGCCTCGATCCCGCTTTTGCACCGGGTACTGGCACACCGGTAGCGGGCGGGCTGACTTCTCATCAGGCGTTGTCCATAATTCGAGGTCTCGAAAAAATCAACTTCGTGGGAATGGACCTGGTGGAAGTGGCGCCGGCCTACGATCATGCCGAAGTCACGGCTATCAACGGCGCGACGATCGTGCACGACTTTTTGTGTTTAGTCGCACTGGGTAAAACCAGAACCTGAGGCCCGTAAACAGGAAATATTCATGGACATCGGCGAACCACTCAGAGAACTGGGTGAGGTAGACATTGAGGATTTACGGGCAGCCATTCTCGATCTGGATGAGGAAAGCTGGCACCAGAACCTTCACCGCCAACAGGAATACGAGGTGCACAAAAGCACTCGGTCGGTGGTCCTGGTGTTCACCGACGGCGCCGGATGGCCCAACATCGAAGTGACAAAAGAAAAGGGCTGGGATCAACTCGCCGAGGTCGCGGTTCCCGTGATGCACGGGATCATCGCCGACCACTACACTCCAGGCGGAACCATCATCCGCGCCATGGCGGCCAAACTGCTCGCCGGTAACGTCATCCGCCCCCACAACGACAAACATCCGTCGTTCCATCACGGACACCGCATTCACGTGCCCATCACCACAAATTCTCGCGTTCGATTCATGATCGACGGGCGCCCTTACCGTTTGCAAGTAGGCAACGCGTATGAGCTCAACAATCAGAAAAACCACAGCGTGATGAATAAAGGCAGCGAAGATCGGATCACCTTCATCTTCGACTATGTGCCGGTGAATCACATCGACCGCGAAGCAGGGGGTCAGAGTAAAGGGTCAGGGTAAAAACGGGGTCAGGGTAAAGGGCCAGGTTTATAAACCTGGCCCTTTACCCTGACCCCGTTTTTACCCTGACCCTTTACTCTGACCCCTTATGTTTTTGCCGGCTCACCATG
>JACZXA010000124.1 GCA_022571865.1 Pseudomonadota bacterium | reverse complement strand
TGTTGGCGACATTCACCGGATTGACGTTTCCCTGATCAATGTTGGAAACGAAATCAGCTATGACCTCTTGCTGCTCTGCTGAGAGGCGCTCAGGGGTCTTGGTGAAGGTTTTGCCTTGCACACTTAGCGCACACTTTAGGGTTTTCTGGGTGACTGATAAAACGCAAAATCCGCGTATTTATTGGCGCCCCGACGAGGACTCGAACCTCGAACCTGCCCCTTAGGAGGGGGCCGCGCTATCCATTTGTGCCACCGGGGCGTGTATTAAAAACAACGGCTTACGAATTCCATGAAATTAACCCGGTCACAAACGGGTCAAAGTCATTTGTGTAATCACAACGTTTCTGAAGGCTGGCACCACGCTACCACCAAGATTCTATCAGAACGGTAACTTCTGAGTGTCTTGCCGCTCGGAAAATTGGGAGCGGACGGGATTTGAATCCGTAAGGTGCGTACAAGACCGTACTCCAAGGCACCTAAGATGTTGAATTCATTGAGTTGCGTACACGAGGGTACTCGGCGGATACAGGAAAGTGCGCGCAAGCGCGTTCATCGAGTATTTTTGCTCAAACCCGTGTTCAGACCCGACAAAATCTCAGCAAGCCACGGGTTGTACGCCACCCACTACTGCCCACTACGATTGATGTCTGCGTCCTGGTTCCGAAAATTTCACGCGCTTCGTCTTGCCGGACTCTTGGTATGATCAGACATGACACGATTGATAGATGCAGCTGTACGGACCGCGATAGATGAATAATTAGTGACCCGAGCTCTCACCCAAATTGAGGAAACCATTTGGACATTAACGGAACCTGGGTAAACCAGAACGGTTCAACTGTCGAGTTCGAAGTGAGCGCCGACGGCAAGATATCAGGATCGTACGCTACTCGGAAAGGTCGCGCAGCTTCAGGCTTGAAGTACCCCATCACGGGTCAACAGAATGGCGAACTCGTGGTTTTTCACGTGGACTGGCGCGACGCGCAGACCAACCTCCACGCCATCACTTCATTCACGGGTCGCTGCACCACTTCAGAGGGAGTCGCCGCGATCCACACGCTCTGGATTCTTGCCCGTCAGTTCGAGGATGATGCCCACTCGAAACCAACCGGCGTGTGGAACACGTTCTTGACCAACTCCGACGTTTTCCATCGCGAAATCATGGAATAGACCACGTCTTGACCCTCTACGGCGTACCCACTCTTCCCAGGCTTCGCGGTGTATGTGGGCATGGCAGGAACTCGGCTCGAATATCACCTTGAACTCGTTCGCCCCTATGAGGAAACCAACACGCCAGCTCTCATCGCGCTGAGCCCAAACGCCAAGATACCGGTGCTTATCGATGGTGATCTGACGCTGTGGCAGTCGCTTGCCAACGACCTTCATCTATATCATCCGGGCTCCCCAGGGCGGTTACGGTTTAACCCGCCATCCGAATATCTACACCTGGATCGAGCGATGCGAAGCGCGCGAAGCAAGGAAGCACGTGCGCACCGAAATAGACGCCTATACCCCGAGCCAACAAGAGGCCGGATAACATATTATCGATCGGATTTTTACGTCCCTACGCGGTAACGCAACTTGATGACGAGTTGTTCATCCAGCGGATCGTCCCAGGCGTCCTGAAAGAGGTCGTCGAAATCCGAGATTCCGCCTCTTTTCGAAGCCCCTCTGGTGTAAACGACAAAAAGATCCGACAACGGCGCGATCTGCCAGCGGTATCGCATCTGAAAGTTGAGTTGCGATATGCTGAAATCGTCAGTTTCCCCGAGCGGCTTCGCCCCCTCGATGAGATCGTCCGGACGAGAGGAGATCGTATAGAACTTGTCTTCTTCTGCCGTGATACCAACCCACTGAAGCGCAATTCGGAATTGCTGCTTCGCTGTCATGAAGAAATCGAATTTGAAATTTGGTTCCCACTGCGTGGCCGAAAAAGAGGTGAAATTATTCTCCCCCTGGTGCAACAGCCAGCCATTGCGGTTTCTGTATTTCGTTTGCAGTTCGAAGTTGACTCGATCGAATGGCCGCCAGGCGATTCCGGCTGCCGCCTGGTAGCCGTACTCCCCGGTCGCTTCGCCATGCAACCCGCCACCTACCGAGAAGCTCAACTTCCTGGATGAATTGGAACGATAGCTGAGACTCATGCTGGAACGGTTCTCAACCCGGTATGTTCCGTTGCCAAAACTGCTGCGGTCATCGAAATGTTCTGGCGAGTAGAAGGCATTGACATCCACTTTCGACAGGTTGTGCAGCGTATAGGACTGACTGAGGCCGAATCCGGCCTGCGTTATTTGCCCCTGTCCATTACGCTCGTATCGAACCGACGGAGAGATACGGAAATCGCGCACCCAATCCAGGCCCGACTTGATCCATTCCGCCCGCAACGATATATCCGATGCATCGTTGCGGCGTTGAAAACCGAGATCGTTGATATCGAGGCTGTCGTCGAAATAGCTGGTCGACAGCGTGTACCTGAGCCCCGAACGCGGGCTGTACTGAACATCCAGCAAACCACCGTAACCTTCACCCGCTTGCTCGAGGTCGGATCGCAGCAGTTGGCCATCGAACTTCCACCCGCCCGCAGCAGACAGATAGTGAAAATCCGCGCCATGCACCACCGCGTCACCCGCAGGATTCGTGACCAAGGTGCTGATCCACCCAAGACCTTTGTACGCACCGCCGTCGTTGTCCTCGTACAACAATCGCATTACCCCGAAATCGCGCCCATCCTGATGGAGGTTGAGGTTATCCCCGTTGAGACCGAAGGCGTCGAACTTCAGTTCTTTTTCCCGTGCCGCGAGGAAGCCGTAGCGGAACCCGCCTTGTTGCCCCGTCACCTTCGCCGCGCCAGCCAGCTCGCTCAATTGACGCAGATCTTCGCTGGCAACGGTCTCACCAGCTCGAGTTGCAGGTGAAGCTGGCCGACCACCTATGCGGCGGGTGTTGACTATGCTCAACGAATTGAATCTTCGCGAGGGTGAAGTATTGAAGATTTCCCGACCTTCCTGAAAGAACAAACGTTTCTCTGGAAAAAATGTCTCATTCGCAGACAAGTTTACGATCACATCGTCGGCTTCGATATTGCCAAAGTCAGGGTTGACCGTCGCAGTAACTTGAAAATTCGTGGACGGTCGCCAGAAGAAATCGAAACCGGTTTTATATTTCTCTTCACCCGCCACATTGTCAATGGTTGCCGCGCTGAACGGAAACAAGCTCCATTGCTGTTTAGGATCGACTCCATGCAGGTCGAGAGGCTGAAACGAGCTCATGAACTTCGCTTGCGAACGCGGTAACGCCGGCCAACCCCAGCGTTCGTCGAGATACGCCACCTTGCGGGTAACGTATAAACCCATCCGCCGAGATCCGCTTTGTTTTGGCATCGCGGTTTGTGACCAGGGTACAAAATATTCTGCGATCCAGCCTCGCTCCGTGAGCGAGGTCGCCCCGTACCAGGCACCATCCCAATCCCGGCTGTATCGCCGTTCCGGTAAAATTGTACCGTCCACCTGATTGTCACCGAGGGCCAGATTCATCCAGTATCCGTAGCGGCCTTCTCCGGATGTGTCTAAAGTGAAAGAGACGCTGTCACGATTGAGCCGGCCTGCATCGCGGGTGGAAAACCTTTTAACGATCGTGTCTCGTGGCTGTTCCATGTCAAATGAGATGTAAAGGCCGCGCTCGGTATAGAACATTCGAATGTCGGTGGCATAGCGGCCATTTACCAATGTATCCGGCTCCACCACTTTCAGGTTGTCGAAAGAGGCCACCATCCCCCATTGAGGTTCGTCGAGCTTACCGTCGATTTCGATCTCGATGAGATCATGTTCGAACCGCTCGAGCACAAACGGCTTACCAACGCGCAGGTCCACTCGCAGCTCTCGATGCGCAACATGGACGTTGTTGGGTACGCCCCCGCCACACCCTGCAAAGGCGGTTGCAAGATTCAGGTCTGTCGAGGCTAACGGGTAAGGTTCACTCTCGAGTTGCAGCGAAGCATCTCGGTGTAATTTGTGCAGCCGATAGTCCTCGGGGGCTTCCCGCACGGGCTCGAGACGGGGCTTGACCTTTTTTATGGCCGGGAGCCGCGGAAAAACGGGCAACTCGTCAATCGTAGGCAAGTCGATATCGAGTTCGTCGAAGTTCGCCGTGCGGTAGGGCGAAACAGGTCCTTCGGTCGCAAGCATCCAGGCATCGGCAAAACCTGCCTCATGCATCTTCTGTAACGTGTACTCGGCACTTTCACGCTGGAGAAACGGTCCTGCAATCACTCGATAGAAATAGCCGCTCGATGTTTCGGCTGGAGAGACGGTGAAGGCCTCCTGCAGTTGCAGGCTTGCGTGCTCTCGAAATTTCTCGGCACGTTCAATATCCTGGTAACTACCCACCGATATCCAGAATTCGGTATCCGCATAGCCAAAATCCGCACACAGCAGTGCCAACAGCCAGAACATTCGCCGCATTCTTACTCCGGTTTGAAAGTAGACGCGCAAGTTATTGAGAAGCCGCCAAACGACAGCGAAGTATAAAACAGAACATCACAATATGACAGTTTGTCAGGATCATCCACCGACGAAGGTAATCATGATGCCCGCCGCGACGGCAGAACCAATGACTCCAGCGACGTTGGGTCCCATGGCATGCATGAGCAGGAAGTTCTGGGGATTGGCGTCGAGACCCACCTTGTTGACCACCCTGGCCGCCATGGGCACCGCGGAGACCCCGGCAGCCCCAATCAGTGGATTGATGGGAACTTTGCTCAAACTGTTCATGAGTTTGCCCATCAGTACTCCGCTTGCGGTTCCAATCGCAAAAGCCACCATGCCCAACAGTAAAATACCGAGCGTACTCGGCACCAGAAACTGTTCAGCGCCCAACTTCGAGCCAACTGCGAGACCGAGGAAAATGGTGACGATATCAATGAGAGAAGTCTGGGTGGTGTGAGACAGTCGGTCCACCACGCCACATTCTCGCATCAGGTTGCCGAAGCAGAGCATGCCCAGGAGAGGCGCGGCCGTTGGCAGCAACAGCGCAACCAACAACAGCAGCAATAGTGGGAAGATGATGCGCTCGGTTTTTGTCACTTCCCGCTGCTGCACCATCTCGATCGATCGTTCTTTTTCAGTGGTGAGCAACTTCATGATTGGCGGTTGGATGATCGGCACCAACGCCATATAGGAATATGCCGCAACCGCTATAGCGCCAAGCAAATGTGGCGCGAGCTTACCGGCGACATAAATAGCGGTGGGTCCGTCGGCTCCTCCGATGATGCCGATGGCCGCAGCTTCCCGCAGGTCGAAATCCATCCACCCGAGCGCCGTCAACCCGAGCGCCCCCAGCAGCGTTGCAAAAATACCGAACTGAGCGGCCGCGCCCAGAAACAGCGTCTTGGGATTCGCCAGCAGCGGACCGAAGTCCGTCAGCGCACCCACCCCCATGAAGATGATGAGCGGAAAAGCACCCGACTCGATGCCCACCACATAAGTAAGATGCAACAAGCCATCGCCCGTGCCAATCTCGGCTCCGGGGATGTTGCTCAGAATGCCGCCGAAGCCGATCGTCACCAACAAGAGTGGTTCGAATTTGCGCACGATGCCGAGATAGAGCAACAACAGCCCCACACAGATCATCGCGAATTGACCCCAGGTCATTTGATATAAACCTGATGCCTGCCAGATTTGGCTGACTAGATCCATGGATTAAGAATATGAGACCAGGGAATCTCCGACCGATACAGCATCGCCTTCCTGCACATGCACGACCGAAATCAACGCACGAGTGGGTGCGCTGACCTCCGTCTCCATTTTCATGGCTTCCAATATCAGCATGGTTTGGCCTTCTTCGACCGTGTCACCCACCTTGACCAGCACCTTGATGATATTTCCAGCAAGCGCCGCCGTTACCAACTCCCCACCGATTACCGGCGGTTCCAGCGCAGGCGCCGATGGAGGGTTAGGCACAATGTTGGCGAGCTCTCCGCTTTCGGCAACTTCGACGCTGAAGGTTTTACCGTTCACCCGCACGTCGTAGACGGCCCGTGTTCCAGCGACCGGCGCAGCAGGTGCAGGGCCCGCACCAGGTGCGGGGCCCGCACTAGATGCGGGGCTCGCAACCGACGGCTCATTCGATTCAGCGGTCGGAGCAGGCTCGAAGGCACTCGGATCACCTCGATTCTTCAGGAACTTGAGCCCCACTTGAGGAAAAAGCGCGTACGTGAGTACATCGTCGATCTCCGGCTGAACCAGGGTGATGTCGGTCTCGGCAGCGAGCTTGTTGAGCTTCTTGGTAAGATTGACTATCTCCGGCTCGAGTACATCAGCGGGTCGGCAAGTGATCGCTTCTGCGCCATCCAGTACTCTGGCCTGCAACTCCGCATTCAGCGGGCCGGGCGTCGCCCCATACTCGCCTTTTAATATACCCGCCGTCTCCTTGGTGATGTTCTGGTAGCGCTCACCCGTCATTACGTTGATCACCGACTGACTACCGACAATCTGTGAAGTGGGTGTCACCAGGGGAATCATGCCGAGATCCTCACGCACCCGAGGTATCTCTTCAAGAACGGCGTCCAGCTTGTCAGTCGCGTTCTGCTCCCTGAGCTGATTCTCCAAATTGGTCAACATACCACCCGGAACCTGGGCGACCAGAATGCGAGAATCCACTCCGCGAAGGCTGCCTTCGAACTTCGCATATTTCTTGCGGACTTCACGGAAATACGCGGCAATTTCCTCGAGCAGACGGATGTCGAGTCCCGTGTCGCGCTCGCCCCCTTCGAGAATCGCAACCATCGATTCCGTTGCCGTATGTCCATAGGTCATGCTCAACGACGAAATGGCGGTGTCGACGTTATCCACACCCGCCTCCACCGCTTTGAGATAGGTAGCGGTGGACATCCCCGTTGTCGCATGGCAATGCATGTGGACGGGTATCTCCAGCGTTTCTTTCAGGCGGCTGACGAGCTCAAAGGCGGTGTAAGGCCGCAACAGGCCGGCCATGTCTTTGATGGCGATCGAGTGAGCGCCCATGTCTTCGATTCGGCGACTCAAGTCTACCCACAAATCCATCGTATGGACGGGGCTTACGGTATAGGAAATGGTGCCTTGGGCGTGTTTGCCTACAGCCAGGGTTGCTTTGATGGCTGTTTCGAGATTTCGGGTGTCGTTCATCGCGTCAAAGATACGAAACACATCTATCCCGTTGGCGGCCGCACGCTCGATAAATTTGACAACCACATCGTCCGCATAGTGGCGATAACCCAGGATATTCTGACCCCGAAAAAGCATCTGCTGCGGCGTGTTGGGCATCGCCTCTTTCAACAGGCGAATCCGTTCCCAGGGATCTTCGCCCAAATAACGTATGCAGGCGTCAAAGGTTGCCCCGCCCCAGGATTCCAACGACCAGAATCCCACTTGATCGAGCTTGCTCGCAATAGGCAACATGTCATCGATGCGCATGCGGGTGGCGAGGATGCTCTGATGTGCATCGCGCAGGATCACATCGGTGATACCTAACGGTGCGAGAGGTGCGCTGTCACTCATCGCGTTGTTCCCTTTCCATTTGGATTGATAAATCCACTGCCGTAACCATGGCCGCAGGGCTCACCCACTACTGACGATGCAGGGTAATGGCCGCGGTGATCGCGGCCACTTCCTCATCGCTTACCCCGCCCTGTTCACGCCCGACTTCTTTACCGCCAAGTTCGGCGGTGACCGGTTGAAAACGCAACACCAATCGCGACATGATCGCGGTTCCGAGAACGAGCAGGGTCAGAAAAACAAAAACCGCCCCCATGCCTGCAATCATGAGTTGCACACCTTCGGCTATCGGGTCTGGGGACATAGTGCCGTACGATCCTTGCTCACTCGGTGAGGATTATACTGAATTACCGGATGGTTCGAGCGCTCCGCTGTGGACAATTGTCGAGTTCGATACCTGATCAGCATGGCACTGGACAGGTACTACGCCAAGAGCGGCGTGGATGGCGTCGGGGGTTCACGGTCCCCGATGTCGGATGTAGCATGTCTTCGCTGTATGCCTTGATTACCGTGCGACCGTCCGGCACTATCGCGGCCCTTCATTTCAGGCGCCCGTAGCTCAGTTGGATAGAGCACGTGGCTACGAACCACGGGGTCGGGAGTTCGAATCTCTCCGGGCGCGCCAACAAAATCAGGTGTGGTTTGCCCTCTATAAACGAGGCTGGTCGATGTCGAGCTAAATCGCCAATAGCATTGCTGCAAAGAGCGCCCTAAAAGGAAGGAGTAGGACAAGACCTGCAAGGACAGCCTTCCCGAGCGCTTTATACAGAAAACCGCTGAACCTGTCCCAGGCAGTTTGCGAACATCACCGGCGCCCATACGCCCACGACGATCTCAACGACGCCGAAGAACATCAACTGCTGCTAAACTCTGCTATCCAAATTCGTGACGTCGAAAATCTCATGCTCAAGAAGATCCTGCTTTCAAGCGCAATTATCCTAGGGGTTCTCATCGCTGCCGGGTATGTGTTCCGCAACGAATTGACGATCGCACTCGCGGCTCTCTTCATAGCCCCCGATCACGATTTTAATATCGCCCTGGCGCCCACGGCACCGGACTATTCAGATCCAATCAACTGGGCGGCGCTGCCTGACAAGGCGGATCCTTCGGATGATAGGCCCGCTGGTACGCAAGATGCCGAATTCCCGATCACCGTTGGGGTTTTTTTCATCCATCCGACAAGCTACCTCAGCAAAGCAAACTGGAACCAACCGCTGGATGACGACGATGCCAACTGGATCGTCGATCAGCGGATTCTTCGCCACCAGGCATCGGTGTTCAACGGTTGCTGCGAAGTCTATGCCCCCCGCTATCGACAGGCGACGATTTTCTCCTTCATGGATTCATCGGGCAACGGATCCGCCGCCCTTGACCTGGCCTACCAAGACGTTGAACGGGCATTCGACCATTTCTTGAGTGAACTGGATGACAACGCGCCTTTCATTCTGGCTGGCCATTCCCAGGGCACCTCTCATGGCGGCAGATTGCTGCGCGAAAAAATATCCAACACCCCCCTCCAGGACCGGCTGGTGGCTGCCTATCTCATCGGGTTTTCTATCGAGAAAGATCAGCTTGGCGGCTTGGCAGCTTGTTCCCAGAGCGACCAGACAGGATGTGTCATCGGCTGGAACGCCACGGAAGGCGACGGCAACGGGCTCTTCCCTGATGCCGGCAATCTCGTCTGCACCAATCCGCTCACCTGGGAGAACGATGGCGGTTACGCCGGCCACGATCTGAACCGCGGCGGGATCGGCTACCCCACCTACGGCCGCCCCGAGGGCGAAGAGGATGTGACTTTGATGACCGTCGAATTGGGTGTGGCGGATGCCGAATGCCGCGGAGGCCTGCTATCGATACCGGAACTTCGATCCGACGCGTTTCCGTCCCGAATGCAGGGCAACAGCATGCACATGTATGACTACAGTTTGTTCTATCTCAACCTGCGAATAAACGCGGCCGAGCGAGTAGCCACCTTTCTTGCCGAACAACACCCGGGTTGAATTCCATTCCAGTCGACCAACGACTCACCGGGAGCAAGTGGCGCATGGGTAATTCACCGCGATCGGTGATTTTGCGAAGCGCATCGGCTGGATTTATCGACCTCCAAAGGTGTTCCATATTCCGTGCCACAGCGTATCGCCTCCATGAAAAACCGCCTATCGCAGCAAACGGGATGCTCGTCGATACCATACGGATCGCGATCAGCTTGCGTGCCGCAAATGCCGGTCAACCTGAAATCAGCCGAAAACAACCCGATTCGAGTCGAATAAGTTTCAGAAACGGGATATACATCGTAGTGGAACTCAACTTGATCGAAACCGGGGGATCGAATCATGTCCAAAGCGGCTTTGTTGCGTGAACGGCTGACCCATCCTGTCATCGACGCCGACGGGCACTGGCTCGAATATGGTCCCGTGCTTCAGGCGGCGTTCAAAAAAATTGGTGGTGACCCGGCGCTACGGGCGTTGTCCATTCTCGGTAGCCGTGTGCGTAACTCTCTGTCGATGACGGTAGCGGACCGTCGAGGAGCCGGCATCGGGCAGGAAGCTTTCTGGGGTGCTCCCACCAAGAACACTCGGGATCGGGCAACCGCCATGATGCCGTCACTCATGTATGAACGACTTGACGAATTCGGTATCGACTTCGCAGTGCTCTATCCGACCTCGGGGCTCGGTATCCCACGCGTCGGCGATGATGAAGCGCGAGTCGCCGCGTGCCGCGCGTTCAATATATATCAAGCCGAGTTGTTCGCCCCCTTCAGCGACCGGATGACGCCGGCCGCCATAATCCCGATGCATACACCCGCCGAGGCAGTTGCCGAACTCGAGCATGCGGTGGGCGAACTCGACTTTAAAGTCATCATGCTGAACAGCATGATTGAGCGCCCATTTGATCCAGCTGACGAATCACGTTACTGGTTCGATGCGATCGGACTCGACAGCGCATACGACTATGATCCCGTCTGGCAGACGTGTCGCAAACTCGGTGTTTCACCAACCTTCCATAAAGGCTCTCGCGGACGCGCGCTGCGAGTCTCACCGTCAAACTTCGTCTACAACCACATCGGGCATTTCGCGGCAGCCAGCGAAGCGGTCTGCAAGGCACTGTTTCTGGGGGGTGTGACGCGCCGCTTCAGTGACCTGAACTTCGCGTTCCTGGAAGGCGGCGTTGGTTGGGCTTGTCTGCTGTATGCCGATCTCATCGGTCATTGGCAGATTCGCAATGGCCATGCACTGCAACACACCGATCCGGCCAACCTCGACCAGTCACTACTCATTGAACTCGCCGACAGGTATGGCGGCACTGAAATGGCTGAAGCGATCAGAAATCGCGGTCTCAGTTCAAAAAACGACATGGATACGACGGGACATATCGAGGTCCTCGATGACTACAGCGCCTGCGGCATTAATCAGGCCGAGGACGTCAAATCGCTGTTTGTCGATCGATTCTACTTTGGATGCGAAGCCGACGACGCAAACAACGCCTGGGCATTCAACACTAAAAACAACCCGTACGGTGCACGTCTGAACGCCTTGTTTGGCTCGGATATCGGGCATTTCGACGTACAGGATATGGCGGGCGTATTGCCGGAAGCATACGAACTAGTCGAACACGGCAAAATCACCGATCACGACTTCAAAGATTTCGTCTTCACCAATCCAGTGCGGTTCTGGGGCGAAGCCAATCCCCGCTTCTTTGAAGGAACTCCCGTGAACGATGCTGCCAGGCAGATTCTGGGTTGAGCCGAGATGATGCGTGAAGACGACGAGGGAACTAGGCCAGGCAACACATCGTGAAGTTGTATCAAACCTATCTCTCTCCTTTTCCGACTCGCGTACGGCTATCGCTGTACGCGAAAGGAATCGACTTCGACGTCATTGAACCACCCGGATTCCACGGCGATTCAAACGCCAAAGGCGATTATCTGAACGTCAATCCCATGGGTCGAGTGCCGACACTCGAATTGGACGACGGTAGATTCCTGCCCGAGAGCGAGGTCATATGCGAGTACCTGGAAGAGGCTTTTCCTGAACCCGCGTTAATGCCGAAAGATCCCTGGGCTCGGGCACGAGTTCGCCTCCTTTCCCGCATCAGCGACATCTACATCGTCATGGCCATGCTGCCGCTATTCAACATGGTCGCCGCACCTCCCGCTTCCTGGGATCAGTCGATAATCGGCCGCCAGCTTGATGAGATCGGCCAGGCGTTGGATTTTCTGGAGGAGTACATCGGTGAGCAAGGATACGCGGTTGGAAGGTCACTCACTCACGCCGACGGCACCCTCCTGCCAATCCTGCAGCTGGTGGACGTCTGGTTACCTATCTTTCGGGGTCCCGATCTCTGGCGTGGACGGCCAAAATCCGAACGCTACTGGCGCGCAATCGGTAAAGATCCGATCTGTGCCCGGCTGATCGAGGAGACGGAGACGGCCTTGAAGAAATCCATGGGGCGGGCGTAACACACAGATTCAACATCTGATTTGCGGGATCACGTTGTCATGGCCTTACGCTCAACAGTCTGCAATCATGTCCCGATGATGTCCGAAGAGAAGCAATTCCATGGCTGGCGTCTACTCGGGGTAATCATCGGGGTCGCAGTGGTGCTGGCCATCATCAGCTTTGTGGTCGATTGGATGGTCATCGGACCGTTGGAAGGCAGGGTGTTGTAGCTATGATTGCTCAGAAGGTGATTCGCACAATCGCTGCAGGTTGTTTTATCTTGCTGGCTCACGGTTGCAGCCAGCCAACCAGTTCATCCGTGGCACCTACGTTGATCGGCAGCCAACTCCCTCACCTCAGTCAGCATCCCGATGGCGGCGCGGTGATGAGTTGGGTGGAACCTGTCGGCGCGGGTCATCGGCTGCAATATGCACACTTCAGCAATGGTGCGTGGAGTAATGCGCACACGGTAGCCAGTGGCGAAGACTGGTTCGTCAATTGGGCCGATTTTCCCTCTGTTGAAGTACTCGGCAAAGATCTCTGGGGTGCCCATTGGCTGGTAAGAAGCGGCTGGCAAACGTATGCGTATGACGTGGCCGTATCCATATCCACCGACGCAGGTCGTAGCTGGTCGAATTCGATCATACCCCATGACGATAACACGCCCACCGAACACGGTTTTGTCAGCCTGTATCCCCAGGGCGAATCACTGGGACTCGTCTGGCTCGATGGACGCAAAACCATCGCGAGTGCAGCCGGTGACGTGGCGCCGGAAGACATCGGAATGACGCTTCGATCGGCCAAACTCACTCGGGACGGCCAGGTGACCGAAGCGCTCCTCATCGATGGGCTGGTGTGCGATTGTTGCCAGACAGACGTAGCTATAAGCTCGCAGGGACCGATTGTCGTTTATCGCGACCGGAGCCCCGAAGAAATTCGTGACATTTCAGTGGCGCGATTTCGAGACGGTAGTTGGAGCCAAGCGAAAACTATCAGCGACGACAATTGGCAGGTGTACGGGTGCCCGGTCAACGGGCCCGCAATCGATGTCGCTGGTGATATTGTGGCTGTCGCGTGGCACACCCAGGCAGACAACCAACCACGAGTTCGTTTTGCCTTATCTATTGGCACGAGTGATGAATTCGACGCGCCAATCGACATTGACGACACTCGGGCGTTAGGCCGCGTTGATGTGCTTGTCGATGAACTTGGGGAAGGTCAGGTAAGCTGGCTGAGGCAGGGCGAAAACAACATGGCAGAACTCTGTGTGCGCTCGGTAAGTCCTGACGGAGAACTGGGACAGATTCGTGTCGTTACCGAGATTCCGGCGACCCGGCCAAGCGGGTTCCCGCAGATGAAGCGGGTCGGGAACCAGATTCTTTTCGCCTGGACGGAGGTTAGGGATGGCGAATTCCAGATAGCAACCGATGTCATACCCTGGAGTACACCCGTTCCATAACATGACCTCAAGAACTTCTGGTTTGGTCACAAACGCGTCGCGATTATCATGGATAGCCAGGCAAAGATCGTCATAGTCGGCGGCGGCATCATGGGGGTGTCACTTCTATACCACCTGGCACTCGAAGGTTGCAGCGACGCCGTCCTCATTGAAAAAGGCGAACTGACTTCCGGTTCCACCTGGCACGCCGCAGGACAATGTCCGAGCCTGGTCGGCAACTACAACCTGGCCAAAATTCACAACTACAGCAACTGGTTGTATCCGAAGCTGGAGGAACTTACCGGACAGTACGTGAGCTGGCACGCGTCGGGGGGGATTCGTCTTGCCTTGACTGAGAACGACCTGGATTGGTTTCGCTTCTTGAAAGGTATCGCCGATAACGTCGGCTTCCACATGGAGATCATCGATCCTGAAAAAATCAAACAGATCAATCCTTTCATCCATACCGATGGTGTACTCGCCGGTGCGTGGACGCTGGACGATGGCCACGCGGATCCATCGGGTCTTAC
>JACZXA010000307.1 GCA_022571865.1 Pseudomonadota bacterium | reverse complement strand
CAACCATCCGATTGACCAAATAGAATCAGCATAACCATGGCGTCGGATCCGCAGATACCCGGTCTCATCCCAACACGATGACGCACTCAATTTGAAGCCATCTGAGACAGAGCCGGAAACTCACCCCTCTCACCGGCACAAATGTGTCTCCGAGGACGACTCCAAGCTCAGACCAGCGGCCAAGTCCCCGGCACGCCGGGGCTATTACCGCTCACACGGAATGAAAAAATATACTGCTAAATCAATTACTTAAACTGGCGGAGAGGGTGGGATTCGAACCCACGGTACGGTTACCCGTACTCTTGATTTCGAGTCAAGCCCGTTCGGCCAGCTCCGGCACCTCTCCGTGAAGGTTCCGCCTCACCCCGGTGGGGTCGCGTATTCTGGAGAAACACTCACCGTATTTCCAGCCTCCCCAACATCTGTTGCAATCTCCACCCAGGCGACACCGTCGCGTTGATTCGCGAAGCGAAGCTCGCGAACTTTTGATCGCAACGGTGCAAAGCATGCTTCGAGCAAATCGTGGTGGTTGTTCTCTTCGCTCACATGGCCCACCACGACTTGCAACAAGGGGTTGGCAACCGCGTCGAGAAACGCGACTGCTTGTTCGTTGGAGAGGTGACCTAAGTTGCTGGCGATGCGTCGTTTCACGTATTCCGGGTAGCGACCACGCATGAGCATCTGGCGGTCATGGTTTGCTTCCATCAGTAGCCCGTGGCAGCCCATGTAGCGCTCGGTGACGTGGGGGGTAATCTGACCCAAGTCGGATAAAACGCCCACCCGGATGCCACGGTACTCGAAAACAAACTGGGTTGGTTCACGGGTGTCGTGCGGAACGATGACTGGAATTACGGTGACCTCTCCGACTTTAAATTCCTTGTGGCTGTCGATCACGGTGCCGGTCAATTTTGGCCCTAACGCTTTGAGCGTGCCATAACTTGCGTAGACGGGGAGCCCGTATTTGTACGCAAGTGCTGCCACGCCGCCAGCATGGTCTGAGTGTTCGTGGGTGACGAGAATCGCGGAAAGATCGCCGGGTGCAATACCCAGCCTGCCAAGCCGTGCTTCAGCCTGTTTCGTCGAGAATCCGCAATCAACCAGAATATGCTCGCTGCCGATGCGAACCAGAGTCCCGTTGCCTTTGCTGCCGCTACCCAGGGACGCGAAGGCCGTCAACTTGCATACTCACGAATGAGAACGAGAACCTGCTGACTCAGCTCCCGATCCGCTGCCTCCGACTCCGAGGTCCGAACAGACACCACGAAGCTGTTGGGCTGATCAAGCACAATACTGATCTGTAACAGGTGGTCGTCATCCTCGCCGAAGGGCCACAACCTACTTAACAATCCAGGCTCTTCTCCGGTGAAAACATCTTGCGAAATACGCACGGTTATGACGCCGGTTGCTCGATCAGATTCCAAAACCTCGACCCCGGCATTGTCCAGCGCATTTCCCAACGTTGCCCAGGCTCTATCGTAATCGAGGCGTAAACGCAAGATCGGTTCACCTTGATCGTTCCGCTCCAGTATAGATTTAGCTATCTTCGGAATATTGTCCGCAAGCATGGAAGCCGTTTGCTCAGACACCTTTGCGGCGATGTAGGCGCCCAGTTCCTTCAACATCTCATATTCGGCCGCTGCGATGTCGGACTCCAGGGGAGTCAGATCGACGACGTCTTCGGCTGCCGGAATAGCGACGCTGTCGTTCTCGTGACGGATGTGAATCTCAGAGGTACGCTCGCGCAGACCCTGCTCTACCCGCACCCGGATGCGGTCGCGTCCGGTGGTCAAGTTGAGCTCCTTTCTTGCATCGCGAATGAGCAGTCGCACGACATCCCGATAAGCTTCGTCGCCGAGGGTCAACCATTCCGTGTCGAGTCGACCATAAGCGCTCACCTCGTTAGCGACCGCTACCCCGTTCTCTGCAAGGAACTGTTTGACCTTCGGCCAGACAGTGGAAGGCGATTCCGGAATCGCCAACCATCGGCGCGACGCCAGCGACTGAATTCGCACTTCATCACGGTTGTCGGAGGCGTAGATCGTGTCCGGACTCGGTGCCCTGCCCGAGTAGTAGACCGCGTTGATCTGCTCCGGTACTTCGGGGATAGGGAACGGGTCCTGAACTCGCGATCGATCGAGATCTTCAGGAATGATCAGGCCCGGGCTCTCTCTCGCGTCGAGATAGTCGTCTGTGCTGTTGACGAATATCCCTTTGTCATCCGACAACCAACCACACCCGGAAACCAAAACAGCCATTATCAATACTGCACTACGCACTACAACGCCTCTGCGATTTTCAGTCGCGCCAACAGTTCGGCACGATGCTGCTCGGAAAGTTCCAGCAGCGGCAAACGAATACCTTTGTCCACTTTTCCCATCTCGTAAAGTGCCCACTTAGCGGGGGTCGGATTCGATTCGACAAAGAGAATCTCGTGAATCGGCTGCAACGCCTCATCGAGGTGGCGGGCGCGGTCGATGTCGCCGTCGAGATAGGCGTGGCAGAATTCGCTCATGCGTTTCGGCAACACGTTCGCTGTTACCGAAATGGTGCCCACGGCGCCATACTCCATCATGCGCAGCGTTTGCGCATCCTCTCCCGAAAGGATAGCGAAATTATCGGGAACCAGGTCACGAATGGCAGACACCCGCTCCGGGTCGCCACATGCTTCCTTAATACCGATGATATTGGGGATCGGCGCGAGGCGGGCTACGGTTTCTGCCTGCATATCGCACGCGGTGCGCGACGGCACGTTATAGAGCAGGAGAGGCTTGTTAACCGCTTCGGCAATCGCGGAATAGTGATGGACCAGGCCTTCCTGGGTTGGACGGTTGTAATACGGCGTCACCAGCAGGCAGGCATCTACCCCAAGCCGCTCGGCTTCCTGGGTAAGATAAATGGCTTCAGCGGTGGCGTTGGCTCCGGTACCCGCAATCACCGGAATACGGCCTCCGACTACTTCGACTGTACGACGTACGACCTCCAGGTGCTCATCAACGGTCAATGTTGCCGATTCACCCGTGGTGCCAACGGGCACGATGCCGTTGGTGCCATTGTCGAGATGCCAGCCTATGAGGCTTTCCAGCGCCTCCCAGTCCACCTCTCCAGACGCAGCCATCGGAGTGATGAGGGCGACAATACTTCCGCTCAGCATGTGGGGCGTGTCACGTTCAAAAAACGGCGCAATGGTACTTGAGCCCTCTCATCAATCACAAGCTCAAACCCCGCTTTCAGAAACCGCCCCCTCGTCGATCTTGGCGGCCTGGCCCTGTTCATCTTCGTCAATTTCTGCTTCGACCCCGTCGCCGTCTTCGACCCTGTCGCCGTCTTCGACCCCGTCGTCTACTTCGGTCTGACGCGGCCAGGAGTTGTAGATGGCTTTTACCAGCGTTGCGAGTGGGATCGCGAAAAATACCCCCCACACACCCCACAGCCCGCCAAAAGCCAACACGGCTACGATAATCGCCATCGGGTGCAGATCGACCACTTTCGAGAACAGCCAGGGCACCAGATAGTTACCATCCAATCCCTGGATGACGGCGTATGCAGC
>JACZXA010000123.1 GCA_022571865.1 Pseudomonadota bacterium | reverse complement strand
CATATTTCCAAAGGGGTGATGCTCGAGGCTCATGGTGGAACCCGCAAATCCGGCTTTGCGAGCAACCGCAAAAATCTGCTTGAAATGCAGAGCCTGTCTTCGGTCGGTAAAGTACAGCACGCGTTGGGCGCCCAATTCGTTCTGGCGATGACGTACTGCGGCGAGATCGGTTGTGGCGTACAGATAGCCACCATCTGATTTCTGTACGATCACCGGGAGTGGCCGATCGTCTTTGCCTTTGAATTCTTCGAGAAAGACACATTGCGCGCCATCGGATTGTTCGAGCAGGCCTTGCTCGCGCAGCAACGTGATCACGTTTGGCAGGTCATCGTTGTATGCACTTTCGGCATGCACGTCGTCGCGACTCAGACTCACCCCAAGGCGAGCGTAAAGCGCCTGGCAATGACCAAGCGAGATATCGATGAATCGTTGCCATTGGCTGCGAATCTCGGGGTCCCCGCCTTGCAGGGCGACGACGGCCAACCGACTGCGAGTTGCAAAAGCCGTGTCCGTGTCAAATTGCTGTTTGGCGGCTCGATAGAATTCCTCGAGGTCTGCCAGTACCTCGGAGTTCGCGCCGGTTTCTGCGAGGTAGGTGATCAGCATGCCGAACTGGGTGCCCCAGTCACCCACGTGATTCTTGCGAATGACCGTGTGCCCGAGACGCTCGAGGACTCTCGCCACGGCATCACCGATGATGGTGCTGCGAATATGTCCGACATGCATTTCTTTGGCGAGATTGGGGCTCGAATAATCAATGACCGCCGTGTAAGGATTATCCGTCGGATCCAAGAGCGGTTGGTCGGCGGTTAAGCCGTCAGCGAGAAATTCGCGGCTCAAGAAGATATTGATGAACCCCGGTCCCGCGATTTCCAGGCGCGCGACGATGTCGTCGAGAACAAGAGTGTCGATTACCCGAGCGGCCAACTCGCGCGGATTGGTTTTCATTCGCTTGGCCGCGGCCATCACTCCGTTGGCCTGGTAGTCGCCGAATTCCGGCTTGCTGGCGGGTTGTACGAGTGCTGAGGAGTCGACGCCGGTGCAAGCGGACAGCGCCGCCGCGATTCGCTGATCCAGAACCCTGCGGACGTTCACCGCACCCCTCGGTAAACTCTCTCGAAAACAGGTTTGATGAAATGCCCGGGATTGGACACTAGCCTGAATTATTCATGAAGAAGCGTAACGAGGCTGGGGTCGAAGGCAATTCGCAAGCGAATTGCTGAGCAGTTTGCCTTGCAAACTGCCGAGCACCCGGAGGGAGCACGCCCGCCTGCGAGGCCCGGTGTTTTGCTGCTATCGGCGACCACAGTAGCTTGTTCATGAATAATCCAGGCTAGGACGTCTGGTCGGCGGTGACGTCCTCGGCCTGGAGCCCCTTGTCGCGTTCGGCTACCTGGAAAGTGACTTTCTGTCCATCGCGTAATGCCGGTCGACGCCGATTGTCACCTTGTCCTACGGAGCGAATGGAACGTTGGTGAACGAAGATCTCCTCACCGGACTCACGAATGATGAAGCCAAATCCTTTCGTGCGGTTGAACCATTTGACGGTGCCGGTTTCGTGCGGTGCGTTGGAAACGGCTCTGGATGGCGGCTCCTGGGATCGCTCGCTGGCGTGCCTCCTCTTGGCGGAACGCTGGTTAGCGGAACTCGGGCTTGCGAGCCCACTGAGTTTGAAGATGAGCAAGCCGTGAATAAACAGAGTAACGGTCGTGAGCGTCAACAAAGCCAGATAATTGCCAGGCCAGAGGCGACTCGACAGTTCAGTGATCGCGGCGGCGAAAAATATGGCACTAGCCGCAGCGATTAAGGCAGTTCTCATAGAAAAGGTTCCATAAAAGGGAGGTGGATAATACCCAACAACCGGCTCGGCTCGTTAACTATTTGAGGAACGGGAGTGGCACCGAGCAGTTTCGTTGGCGTCTCGCGGGTAAATTTCGACGAAACGGCTGCCTGCCAGCTAGCCGGGTGCTGAATCTTTCACTCGACCGTGATGGTGTTACGGATCATCTCGAGCATCTTTGCGGTTGTTCCGCTCTTGCTGCCGAAACTCTCGAGGGTCTTGACGGTCTGCATCCCTTGCGCTACTTCACCGAAAATCGTGTGTTTGCCATCCAGCCAGGGTGTTTTGACGAAGGTGAGAAAAAACTGGCTACCGTCCGTGCCCGGTCCGGAGTTCGCCATGCTCAACAGCCCGGGTCGATTGTGTTTCACGCTTCTCGAGAACTCGCCTCGGTATTCATAGCCAGGCCCGCCCGTCCCATTACCCAGTGGGTCCCCACCCTGTGCCATGAACTGGGTGATGACCCGGTGAAATTTCAGGTTGTCGTAAAAACCGAGTTTCACGAGATAGATTGTGCTCGACACGTGTATCGGTGCGACATCGGGCAGAAGTTTGATCTTGATGTCCCCAACGTTGGTTTCGACGTTCCAGTAGTACGTTTTGTCCGGGTCGAACTCGACCTTCGGCGGCTTGGGCAAACGTGTCTTCCAACCGGGCTGTGAGGTGTCGATCGACTTCTCGGCGATAAACGCGTCAATTGCCTCAACCCCACCGGCATTGGCGGCCATGGGTAGGCAACAGTACAGAGCGAAAGCGAGTATGCGTTGCATAGGGTTCCTTGTTGATATCAGTTTTAGCGCCTGGCGCCTATTTTTACCGATTGTAGCGCCGCGATGGAACCGGCGCGCGATATTCAACTATGTGTGAGTGGGAAGACTAGCGGGGGGAAAGCGCGGCCAGGTATTTAGTTACTGCCTCCGTCAAACCGAATTCCAGCGCATCGGTGATCAGCGCATGACCAATGGAGACTTCTGCAATCTCGGTGATTTCGCGAAACAGAATCAGGTTGACGAGATCGAGATCGTGACCGGCGTTGACCCCGAGTCCGATCTGGTTGGCGTAACGCGCAGCCTCGAGATAACGCGTCCACGATGCTTTGCTCGCGTCATGGTGTAGACCTTTCTCGGCGACGGTTGCCGCATAGGGTCCCGTGTAAAGCTCTATGCGATCGGCACCGCAATCTCGAACCCGGGCAATTTGCTCTTCATCCGGGTCGATGAAGAGGCTCACCCTGGCTCCCGCTTGCTGGTATCTGGCGATGGCGGCGTTGAGCCGTTTGTTGTCACCGGTCAGATCCCAGCCATGGTCCGATGTGAGCTGGTCGTCGCTATCTGGAACCAGTGTTGCCTGATGTGGCTGGGCGGATTCGATGAGCGCATCAAAGCCCGGATAGCCGTTGTCGCGTGGTCCCGCGAAAGGATTGCCTTCGATATTGAACTCTATGTCCTGATAGTCGTTCAAGAGTTTCGCCAGATCCGTCACGTCTCGGGGGCGAATATGTCGCTGGTCGGGTCGGGGGTGTACGGTGATGCCGTTGGCGCCGGCGGCGAGTACGGTTTTGGCTGCGGCAACGACGCTGGGCGTGGTACCGGCACGGGAATTCCTGATTAGCGCGACCTTGTTCAGATTGACGCTCAGAACCGCCAAGGTCAGCTCCAGCCACTGCGTCTGGGTCTGGCTTTGATTATAGTGCCGAGCACCAGGCCCAATAACACCAGCCCGCCGCCAATGAGCATCCATCGCTGCTGCAGGTTGTCCTCCAGGGCGTTGCGCTCGGCAACGAGATCGTCCAACTCTTCGCGAACCCGTGCATTGAGATCCATGAGCCGCAGGTTGCTTGCATGCTCCTCAATCGCCCCTTTGGAGATTTGTTTGATCTCCTCGAGCTCGGCTTCGAGGTTCGTTATCTGGGAGTTCAGTTGGGTGTTGGTCTGTTGCGACTGCCGTTGATCTCGACCCGACGCTGCAAGTTGTTCGCGCAGTTCGACTTCGGCGGCGTCGAGTTGGGCTATTCGAGTGTTCGCTTGCTCGAGACGGTCGCGAGCGATGGGTTCGGCCACAAGATATTGCATCGGTAGCCAACCCTCCGTGCCGGGTGCCGTTCGAATGTGCGCAAAGCCGGATTCCTCGTCGCGTTCTATCACTTCCAGGGCGGTACCGCTTGGGAGCCCTCGATGCAGGATTCTGTGTGAATTCGAAGGACCGCTTCTGAGTGGAACGATCAAACTGTCGGAGATGTACATTGTTTCGGCAGCCGCTTCGATCAGTGTCAGCTGTCCTCCGGTTGCGTAAAGCCACAGGGCCAACGGAATCGTCCAGGGGTTAGGCTTCTTCTTCAATTTCTGGTTCTTCAACGGCCGGTCCTTGTTTTTCGTTTTCGAGATATCCCTTCTTGCTCAGGTAGATCAGGGTGATCGCGACGTAGGCAAATGTGAGTGCGAATCCACCGATCAACTTGTAGCTTACCCAGAACTCCATGGAGAAGTTATATGCGACGACAAGGTTAAGCCCACCGGCGAGGAAAAATCCACACGCCCAGCCTAGATTGAGACGCTTCCAGATCTCGTCAGGCAGGCTGATCTGCTTACCCATCACTTTTTTTATCAGGTTGGATTTACCGATGAAATGGCTGGCGACTAACGAAACCGCCAGCAGCCAGTTGACAATGGTCGGTTTCCATTGGATGAAGAGCTCGTTGCGAAAAAACAGTGTCAGCCCGCCGAATATCATGCTCACCCAGAACGTGAGCTTGAGTTCGCGCCCGATAGGCTTCTTGATTGCGAGGTACACGACCAGTTGCAGGGTAACGGCGATCATGAGCGCGGCGGTTGCGGCGTAAATGTCGCTCGTGAAGAACACGATCACGAAAACCAGTATGGGTATGAAGTCCAGGAATTGACTCATTGCTGAAAATAGCCTGTTTTTGAGGCGCGGATGACTTTTTGCTTCCAGGCAGCAAAAGTCGCTCGCCGTGTGATAATAGAGAAATAACTATAGCCTGTCGTGCGGCCTAGTTTGGGGATGTTTTCCAACCATCGGGTGTTGTCTTTGAGCCAGTACTTTTCCGTTCATCCTTCGCATCCGCAGCAGCGTCTGCTGTTGCGCGCAGCCGAGATCATCGCGGCGGGTGGACTTGTCGTTTACCCAACCGATACGACCTACGCCCTTGGCTGCCACATCGGTGACAAACAGGCCCTCGACCGGATTCGCCTGGTTCGACGATTGGCCAAATACCACCACTTCACCCTGACCTGCAGAGATCTCTCGGAAATCTCGCTGTATGCACGAGTGGACGATCAGAGCTACCGAATCCTCAAACATTTGACGCCCGGTCCATTCACCTTTCTGTTGCCTGCCACCCGGGAGGTCCCAAGACGTTTAGTGCATCCAAAGCGGAAAACCATCGGCCTGCGGGTGCCTGACCACCCAGTGGCGCAGGCGCTACTCGAGGCCCTGGGCGAGCCGATGATGTCCACGAGCATGCGTTTGCCCGATGCCGACGAAGCAATGGCAGACCCTCAAGAGATCCGCCGTGAACTCGAGCAGTCCGTGGATTTGATTCTCGACGGCGGGCACAACGGACTCATACCGACCACGGTCGTGGATCTCACCCGGGACGTCCCGGAAGTTGTGCGACAGGGGCTGGGTGAGTTTGTCTGAGTTCTCTATAATGCGGACCGTGTTCAAGGAATAAGGCGCTGCATTGAGCAGTCATGAATCGAGCCGCCGTGTGCTTTCCGGCATGCGACCGACTGGCCGGTTGCACATCGGTCACTATCACGGAGTTCTCAAGAATTGGATCGAGCTGCAACACGAATACGAATGCTATTTTTTCGTGGCAGACTGGCACGCGCTCACAACGGATTACAACGAATCCCACAATATCGAGCAATACACCTTCGATACGGTAGTCGACTGGCTTGCAGCCGGGGTAAATCCAGGGGCCGCCACCCTGTTCGTACAATCCAAGGTGCCTGAGCATGCGGAATTGCACTTACTGCTCTCGATGATCACACCGATCAGCTGGCTCGAACGAGTACCGAGTTACAAAGATCAGCAACTCAGACTCAACGACAAAGAACTCTCGACCTATGGCTTTCTGGGATACCCGATGCTGCAGTCCGCCGACATTCTCGTGTACAAAGCCGGCAACGTGCCGGTTGGGGCAGATCAGGTGGCCCATATTGAACTCACCCGCGAGATCGCCCGGCGGTTTAATCACATCTACGGCCGGGAAGAAGGATTTGAGGAACATGCCGAGAACGCGGTGAAAAAGATGGGCCGAAAGGCGGCCCGTATGTATCGCGATCTCAGGCGGAAATACGTCGAAAAGGGTGACGTGGAAGCGTTGCAACGGGCTCAAGCGCTATTGGCGGAACAACAGAATCTGTCCATAGGCGACACGGAAAGACTGTTCGGGTATCTCGAAGGCGGTGGTCGCATCATCTTGCCCGAGCCTGTGGCATTGCTCACCAAGCAAGCCAAGGTTCCGGGGCTCGACGGGGAGAAGATGTCGAAATCCTACCACAACACAATCGCGCTACGGGAAGATCCTGATGTGGTCGATGCGAAGGTGCGAAAAATGAAAACGGACCCTGCGCGAGCGCGGCGAAAGGATCCCGGTAACCCACAAAATTGTCCGGTGTTTTCGCTTCACGAGATATACTCTGACGCCGAAACCTGCGCATGGGCAGCCCAGGGTTGCCGCAGTGCAGGTATTGGTTGCCTCGACTGCAAATTGCCGCTGATCGAGGCCATAAACGCGGAGCAGGCGGTGATGATCGAACGTGCACGCCAGTTCGAAGAAGATCCTGGTCTGGTGCGCTCGATATTACTCGAAGGCTCGGAAAAGGCACGCGACGTCGCTCGAGAGACTTTGGACGATGTCCGTGCGGCCATTGGCATTGCGCATCGATAGGATGAACCGCGTCGATTGCATCCTGCCAAACTACCCGTGCTCAAGTTGCCAGGGTACTATAGTGGAACGTGTCCAATAGATGAGCGTTGATACCAGCGACGATTCGATCCCCCGGTTGGTTCGCTTGCGCCGGGAATCTGCGGATACCGTGGCGCTCGTCGAGGGCGAAGCGGTTCTCGAACTTCCCACCGACCTCTACATTCCACCCGATGCCCTCGAGGTTTTCCTGGATACCTTCGAAGGCCCGCTGGACCTCCTGCTGTACCTGATCCGTCGTGAGCATCTGAATATTCTCGATGTCAAAGTGGCTGAGATCACTCGGCAATACATGAATTACGTTGAGCTGATGGGCGCGATGCAGCTGGAGCTTGCGGGTGAGTATCTGCTCATGGCCGCCATGTTGGCGGAGATCAAATCCCGTATGTTGTTGCCTCGGTCGGTGCATGTGGATGAAGAGGGAGACGATCCTCGCGCTGAACTCATTCGTCGTCTTCAGGAATACGAGCAGATCAAAACGGCAGCCGAGGGTGTTTCCGCATTGCCCCGGCTCGAGCGCGACATCTTCACCGCACACGCGGAAAAGCCGGACATCGTGCGACAGTACTCCGACCCGCAAGTGGAGATGAAAGAAGTGCTCGTCGCACTCGCCAATGTGCTTAAACGAGCCGACATGTTTCAGCGTCACGCAGTGCAGCTCGAAGTACTTTCCGTTGGTGAACGGATGCAGGAAATACTAGCGCGGGTGAGTGATGCCACGGAGTTCGTGCCGTTTGCGCACCTGTTCACCGCCGAGGAAGGCCGCATGGGAGTTGTTGTGACGTTTCTCGCCCTGATGGAACTCATTCGTGAATCGCTTGTGGACTTTGTGCAGAACGAGCCGTTTGCCCCCATTTACGTACGTGCCGCTGGAGAGTAGTGAATGTCCGAGGGTCTCGAGCTTGAGCAGATCAAGCGAATCGTCGAAGCTGCGCTGCTGGCCACCGAAGAGCCGTTGACGGTAGAGCGTTTGGTAAAACTCTTTGCACCAGGAGAACTCGAAGTCGAGCAGGAGCGCACCCGGATCCGCGAAGCGCTCAAGGCAATCGAGGCGGATGTGCAAGGTCACGGCTACGAGCTGAAACGCGTTGCTTCCGGATACCGTTTCCAGGTTCGCCAGGATCTCAGCGAGTGGGTGAGTCGGTTATGGGACGAGAAACCGCCTCGCTACTCGCGCGCGCTGCTCGAAACCCTCGCGTTGATCGCCTACAAACAACCGGTCACCCGCGGCGATATCGAACAGGTACGCGGCGTGAGTGTGAGCCAGAACATCATGCGAACGCTGCTCGAACGCGGTTGGATCCGGGTGGTCGGACAGCGCGAGGTGCCCGGACGACCTGCAATGTACGGTTCTACGCGAGCGTTCCTCGATTACTTCAATCTCAAGAGCCTGGATCAGCTCCCTCCTCTGGCGGAGATTCGCGAGCTGATCGAGACGCTGGTGGTGGTTGAGGAAACTCCGCCCATTCCCGAACCGGTGCAGTTGCACGGCGAAGAAATTGAAGACGCCGAAGCGGCCGAAGCCCTCGAAGAAGGGGGTGAAGGTGAAAGGCAACGTGCCGAAGTGGTGCCTCTGCCAACGGCGCCGCACACCTCACGATAAAAAGGGGTTTGAACCCCATGACCAACGAGAAAACCGAAAAGCTGCAGAAGATGCTGGCGGAACTTGGGTTTGGTTCGCGCCGGGAGTTGGAGCAGTGGATTGGTTCCGGACGAATTGTCGTCAATGGTCAGCCGGCCCACATCGGTCAGCGGGTAACGGGCAAAGATCGTATTCAGGTTGATGGAAAAGTCGTCAACAGACGCTCCAGCGAATCCTGTCGGGTGTTGGTTTATAACAAACCGGCAGGCGTGATCTGTTCGCGCCGTGATCCGGAAGGCCGGAAAAGCGTATTCGACGATCTGCCGAAAGTACGCAACGGGCGCTGGATTTCGGTTGGCCGTCTCGACATCCAGACCACGGGCCTGTTGCTGCTCTCCAACGACGGGGCACTGGCGAACCGCATGACGCATCCCTCTACCGGTCTCGATCGAGAGTATGCCGTACGAGTCATCGGAAAATTGAGCGACACCGCGATCCAACGGCTACTCGACGGCGTGGAGATTGATGGCGAGTTGCACCGGTTCAACGATGTCCAGTATTACAACGGTTCCGGTATCAACCACTGGTATCACGTGGTGTTGATGGAAGGGAAAAACCGCGAGGTGCGACGATTGTTCGACGCGGAAAAGTTGACGGTGAGTCGATTGAAACGGGTTCGATTCGGCCCCGTCATGTTGCCCTCGACCTTACCTCGAGGCCGCATTCTCGAGTTGGGTCACGCGGACCTCAAGGCGTTATACAAGCTGCTGCGGCTGCCGTTGATTGCCCGCCCAGAGCGCCACCGCGAGCATCGGCGCTCCCTGCTGCTACCGTATCCCGAACTTCCCAACCTGCAATGACGACCGTTCGGTTCGTTGTTCGTCAGGCACTCTTTATGGTGTTCGCGCCTTCGGCCTTGGCAAGCAGCAGTGCATCTTTTGCGTTGCTGAAAACCTCTTCTGCCGTGCGCGCATGTTTGGTGCCGGCAATGCCCATACAGGCGGTGAGTTGAGTTGATTCGATGCCGTCCTTGAGGTGTAGCCCCGCGACCAGCACGTGCACCTTTTTGCTCACCTCGACAGCCCGAGCGACGGACGTTTTCGGCAGCAGAACGGCTAACGACCCGCCGTCGGTCTGATAGACGCTATCGGCTTCTCTCGAGCCTTCGTTGATCTGACTCTGCATGCTGCTGACCAGCGCCTGGGCCCATTCTGGACCGTCTCGATCCTGTATCTCGGTAGAATCCATCCAGGCCGAGCAGAAGGAGGCTGTCGTCGTTACCCGGAGCAATGGGCGGGACCTGGCCCTCAATTGCATCGGTGAGTTTCGGCCTCACTGGCGGGCTGCGACGTGCGCGGGCATAAATCAACGCGTGGTTGATTGGAGACCTGACCAGGGCGGCCAGGTCTTCCGCCGTGGCCAAGGTGTCCTCCGAAGCTCGACGCGGGAAGTGAAAAACTATCTCGCCCAGTTTGGTGTCCTGATCGGTGAGGTTGTAGCTGGTGGTATGGGGACCACTCTCGCCGTACTCGAACGAGTAAACCCCGTCAGGGTCCTTGAAACGCCTGCCGACGAGTTGCAGGGTGGCGGTGGCCTGGGAGTAGAACAACTCGAGGAGTGAATTCAATATCGAGATGGCGGTGAAACGCCTGCACGAGGCTCAAAGCCGCCGCGTTGTCAAAAAATTTAACGGTCTGTGAGGTTCTCAGTTTGGTTATGGACGACATCTGCATTCCTTCGCGCCATTTGCGCGTGTTCCTACCCAAGGTCCCGTTGTAGACACGAAATTCATGCCAACAGTGTCAAATATTAAATTCAATAAAAACAATAAGTTGTAAATTCCTGGTGGTTCGAAACGAGTCGTCATTTTGACACCTGCCGGAAAACCGACGGCTTTTGGGGGATAACACACTATTGTTCCGACTTGCCGTCATCGACGGGTCCATCCCAGCTTCGCGCATCAAATCGTTCGCCGGTTACCCCGATCGCCGAGTCCGTCATCAGGTAGAGGGCCACATCGAGCCGGTCTTCGGGATTGGGTAACGTGGCTGGGTCTTCTGCCGGATAGGCCGCCCGGCGCATGGCGGTGCGGGTCCCTCCCGGATTGAGGCTGTTGATGCGAATCTTCCCCGCGTGGCTGTGTTCGTCTGCAAGCACCTCGGTGAGACCCTCGAGAGCAAATTTGGAAACCGCATAAGCGCCCCAGTAAGCCCGTCCTTTACGACCAACGCTGGATGAGATCATCACGATTGAGGCATTCGGACTCTTTTCGAGCACCGGCAACAGGACCTGGGTGAGCAAAAAAGGCGCGAAGGCGTTAACCTGCAGCACCTGTTGCCATTGTTGCGCCGGGTAGTGAGCGATGGGCACTTTTGGACCGAGTATCGACGCGTTATGCACGATGCCGTCGAGTCGCCCGAAAGAATCATCGATGGCGTCCCTGAGTGCGTAACCACTTTCTTCGTCCAATGCCGCAAGCTCACATGGAACGATGACGGGTTCTGTCCGGGTGTGGGTGGTAATCCAATCGAATACGACTTCCAGTTTCGCCCGGGTGCGTCCCAACAGCACCACGTGGGCGCCAAAGGTGGCATAGGTCTTAGCCAGAGCACGACCGATGCCATCGGAAGCCCCGGTGACGAGAATGACCTTTGCCGCCAGGCAGCTGTCTGCAGGCGTGAATCGCCAATTCAGGCGTGCGGCTTCGAGTTCGGGATAGTCAGGTTTTTCGGGCATGGAGCAGGTAGTTCACATCGACGTCGCTGGAAAGCCGGCACTGTCTCGTGAACGGGTTGTAGCGCATTCCTACTATTTCCATCACCTCGAACCCCGCTGCTCTGACGGCGGCGGCAAGTTCCGCCGGACGGATGAACTTTGCATAGTCGTGGGTGCCCTTAGGTAGGAGCCCCAGTAGGTATTCGGCGCCTATGACCGCGAGGACATAAGCCTTGGGGTTTCGATTGATCGTCGACAACACGAGATGACCGCCGGGGCAAGTGAGATTTGCGCACGCCTTGATGGTCGAAGCGTAGTCCGGGACATGCTCCAACACTTCCAGACAGGTTACTGTGGAATACCGCTGCGGACGTTGTGTTGCAAGCTCCTCGGCGGTCGTCTGTAGATATTCGACCTGGACATTCGAGTCCGTAGCATGCAACCGGGCTATTGCAAGTGGGCTTTCGGCCATGTCGATGCCGGTGACGGTTGCCCCTGCCAACGCCATGCTCTCCGACAGAATGCCGCCACCGCAGCCGACGTCGAGTGCCAATCCGATGGTGATGTCGGTTTTCGAACGAAGGTATTCGAGCCTGAGTGGATTGATATCGTGAAGTGGTTTGAAATCCCCTTCGCTGTCCCACCAGCGGTTAGCCAGGACCTCGAATTTCCGGATCTCGTCGGTGTCGACATTCATGCCGGAAGCTCGCAAGTTCGGTTAATCGTTGCCTGCCAGTGTTTGGCTGCCGCAACCACGGAAGCTTCATCCAGGGTCGCGAGCAATCCTTCTATGAGTACCGCATTTCCCGCTACCCAGGCATGGGAGACAGCACTTCCCGCATCGGTGTGAATGAGTTGTGCGATCGGGTCGTACAGGGGTTGAAAGCGAGGTTCGGAAACGTCCACTGCGATCAGGTCTGCCTGTTTCCCGGGTTCGAGCGAGCCGATCTTGTCGCCAAGGCCGAGGGCGCGTGCGCCCCCGAGTGTGGCCATCTCCAACGCTTTCGTTTCCGGGAGTACTGCCGCATCTGCCTCGAGGTGCTTGGCTAACAGGCTTGCCAACCGAGCTTCTCCGAGCAGGTCGAGACTATTGTTGGACGCCGCGCCATCGGTACCAAGTGCGACGTTAACGCCAGCCGTCAGCAGTTGGTTCGTGGGGCATATGCCACTTGCGAGTTTTAGATTGGAGTGCGGGCAGTGAATGATCTGCACTCCGGCCTCGGCAAGCAGAGCGATTTCATCCGGAGTGAGTTGGGTGGCGTGCACGGCCTGGAGCCGCGGGCTCAACATGCCGAGCTCGCGCAGGTAAACGAGCCAAGAACGCCCGATGCGGTTGTGCGCATCGGTTACTTCCTGAGCGTTTTCGTGTAGATGAATGTGGATGTTGAGGTCGAGTTCTTCGGCGTACATCATCACCTTGTTGAGATCGGCCTCGCTGACGCTGTAGGTTGAGTGCGGGCCGAACGCCACATGCACCAGGTTGTCGTTTCGATAGGTGTCGTGCAGCGCGAGCCCTTTGTGCAATGCGTCGGCAGCACTCGTGCTCCAGGCATTGGCGAATTTGATGACAGGGAACGCGATCTGGGTTCGCAGGCCGGCTGCCTGAGCCTCCCGGGCCACCACCTCGGGAAAAAAATACATGTCCGAAAAACAGGTGATGCCGGCCTTGATCATCTCGGCCAGAGCCAGCCGGGTGCCATCGCGCACAAACTCAGCTGTTAGGAGTCGTGACTCCAGAGGCCAGATTGAATCTTTCAACCATGCCTGCAGCGGCAGGTCCTCGGTGAACCCCCGAAACAAGCTCATCGCCGCATGGCCATGGGCATTGACCAACCCCGGTAGCACGATGTGGTCGGGAAGCTGCAGGTTCGATTGGGCAACGTAGCCCGCTTCGATTTCTCCGCGAGCACCGATAGCGAGGATGGTTTCTCCCCCAATGGCGATGCTGGCCTCTTCCAGCACGATATTCCGAGGCGCGATGGGCAACACCCAGCCGGCGTTGATTATGGTGTCGCAGGGGGTCTTGACTTGATCGGACATCAATCGAGTGTAAGAGGGGGTCAGGATAATAAAAAGGGGTGAGGTCGACTTTAGCGCGGGAAGATGGTCGAGCGTTGGGTCGTTGTCCTCGCTGAAGTCAACCCGCCGCCCCTTTTCAGCAGCCACCAAAAAGGTCGGGTTTGAACCCGGTACGTGCTAAAATGGCCTGCTTTTTGACACCACTTTTTTATGTCTGATCTGGGTTCCGAACAGGGCCGGGAAATCATCCCGGTCAACATCGAAGACGAGCTACGCCAGTCCTACTTAGATTACGCCATGAGCGTGATCGTGGGCCGTGCCTTGCCCGACGTTCGCGACGGTTTGAAGCCGGTGCATCGCCGCGTGCTGTTCGCGATGAGTGAACTCAACAATACCTACAACCGGCCCTACGTGAAGTCGGCAAGAGTGGTTGGGGACGTCATCGGTAAATACCACCCTCACGGAGATTCGGCGGTCTACGACACCGTGGTGCGGATGGCGCAGGATTTTTCGCTGCGCTATATGCTCGTCGACGGCCAGGGTAACTTCGGTTCCATTGACGGCGACCCGCCGGCCGCGATGCGTTACACCGAAATCCGCATGGCGAGAATCGCCTCTGAATTGCTGGCTGATCTCGACAAGGAAACCGTCGAGTTCGTCCCAAACTACGACGACACCCTCACCATGCCATGGGTGCTTCCCACGCGGATACCGAACTTGCTGGTCAATGGCAGTACCGGCATTGCCGTCGGCATGGCGACCAACATTCCACCCCACAACCTGAGCGAGGTCATCGACGGATGTTTCGCTTTGATCGAAGACCCGTCGATCAGCATTGACGGGCTGATGGAACACATCAAGGGTCCCGATTTCCCGACGGCCGCCATTATCAACG
>JACZXA010000122.1 GCA_022571865.1 Pseudomonadota bacterium | reverse complement strand
CCCAGAAACGAAAGGCGCGGTATTGTAAAGGAACCCTCATAGGTTGCAACACCGCTGACGGTCATTTATGGCTGATATTTCAGCGCGGAAATCCAGCTGGCTGGCGCATCCCCTGCATGCCGCGCATCATTTTGCGCATCCCGCCCTTTTTCGTGACCTTCTTCATCATTTTCTGCATCTGTTTGTGCTGCTTAAGCAGACGATTGACATCGGGGATCTGGGTACCGCTACCTTTCGCTATGCGCTGTTTACGCGAACCGTTGATGACGTCCGGGAATCGGCGCTCGTTGGGTGTCATCGAGTCGATAATGGTGCCCATCTGTTCGAACATGCCCTCATTGACCTGGGATTGAGCCGCAGCCGGTAGCTGGCTCATGCCCGGCATCTTTTCCAGCATATTGCCAATGCCACCCATGTTGTCCATCTGCTGGAGTTGGTCGCGAAAATCCGCCAGATCGAACTTTTTGCCCTGCTGGATCTTCCTCGCAAGTTTCTGCGCCTTCTTCTTATCGACTTTGCGTTCGGCTTCTTCGATCAGCGTGAGCACATCACCCATGCCGAGAATCCGCGACGCAAGGCGATCGGGATGAAACGGCTCGAGCGCGTCGGTCTTCTCACCCATACCGATAAATTTGATGGGTTTGCCGGTGATCGAACGAACCGAAAGTGCCGCGCCCCCTCGAGCATCGCCATCAGCCTTCGCAAGTATCACGCCGGTGAGATCGAGGGCATCGTTGAAGGCTTTTGCGGTAATCGCAGCATCCTGACCGGTCATGGCGTCAACAACGAACAACGTCTCGATGGGTTCGAGCACACCGTGGAGCAGCTTGATCTCGTCCATCATTTTTTCATCGATCGCGAGCCGCCCCGCCGTATCGACCAGAAGCACATCCGCAAACTGTCTCCTGGCTTCGAGTACCGCGCGTCGCGCGATTACCAGCGGTTCTTCCTGTGCATTCGAGGGCAGGAAAATCGCACCAACTTCATCTGCCAGAACTTCCAACTGTTCGATGGCGGCAGGTCGGTATACGTCCACACTCACCACAGCGACCTTTTTTTGGTGCCGTTCCTTGAGCAACCGCGCAAGCTTCGCAACCGTTGTGGTTTTACCCGCGCCCTGCAGTCCCGCCATGAGGATCACCGCTGGAGGGGTGGTTGAGAGGTTCAGCGCATCATTGGCTTCGCCCATGACACTCACCAACTGATCATGGACAATTTTGATGAACGCCTCACCCGGGTTCAGTGCGCTCGATACGACCTGGCCAAGTGCCCTGATCTTCACCTGCTCAGTGAAATCCTTGACCACGCTCAACGCGACGTCTGCTTCCAGCAGTGCCATACGCACATCTCGCAGTGCTGCACTCACATTCTCTTCGGAGAGCCGTGCTTTGCCCGATATCCCACGTAGGGTCCGGATCAATCGCTCAGATAGATGCTCGAACATTCCGGAATTGATCTCCTTGCAGGGACTTAAGCTATTTGCCGGCAAATTATAGCCCTTCACGCACATACTGGGTTATGCCACACTTTCCACAAATGATAACTCCTACTATTGCAGCAGGACTCACCGCAGTTCTGCTCTATATGGCGGGGACGGTATTTCAGGTTCGCGCTTTTGTCACCAGTTCGGCTCCTTCCGTTCGCAGCCTGGTTTATGTCGCCATCCCGGCATTGCTGCTTCATGGACTCGCCAACTACGGAGTAGTTTTCGCCGACCCCGGGTTCAACCTCGGTATCTTCACGGTTGGAAGTCTGATCGCCTGGGTGATGGTGGCCTTCGTGTTGATAAGCATGGTCCGGCTTCCGGTGCACAATCTGCTCACGTTGGTATTTCCAATCAGCGTCATCGCTCTAGTCGCTGCCTTGTTTTTGGATTCCAACTACGCGCCGAGAGAATCCCTCTCTGGATCTCTCATTTTTCACATTCTGACATCTCTCGCGGCTTACAGCATTTTGCTCATGGCGGCTTGTCAGTCCGTCGTGCTGGCGTTTCAAGAACACTACATCCGTGTGCGGCGTTCAATCAGTCTGATTCGTTTGTTACCTCCACTGCAGACTATGGAAGCACTGCTATTCATCCTCCTCTGGGCAGGCATCATCGTGTTAACCGTCGCAATCCTGAGTGGCTATGCGTTCCTGGATGACATGTTTGCTCAAGACGTGTCGCATCATACTGTTTTGTCGACAGCGTCCTGGATCACCTATGCCGCCCTGCTGGCGGGTCACAAATTCTTCGGGTGGCGCGGCACGACCGCTGTGCGCTGGACCTTAATCGCGTTTTCCCTCCTGGTGCTCGGTTATTTCGGAAGCAAGTTCGTATACGAGATCATCCTGGGCGGATAATGACACTCACCGACCTACCGTCAGCTTGGCTGTTCGCCATCATCGCGCTTTTAATAACGTTGTCCGCCTACTTCTCAGGGTCGGAAACCGCAATGATGGCGTTGAACCGCTACCGGCTACGACACTTGGTCAAAGAGAAACACCGTGGTGCGCGCAAGGCATCCCGGTTGTTGCGCCGCCCCGACCGATTGCTCGGCGTGATTCTGATCGGAAACAATCTCGTCAATTTCACGGCAGCGACTGTCGCTACCGTTATCGGCCTGAAGCTTTTCGGCGATATCGGAGTCATTCTGGCTCCGTTCGTCTTGACCTTTTTCTTTCTCATTTTTGCCGAAGTTGCGCCGAAAACTCTGGCCGCTCAATCGCCCGAGCGATTCGCTTTCCCATCCGCCTACATCCTCGGCCCCCTTTTGAAGTTCATTCACCCGGTTGTCGTTTTCATAAACGGGATAAGCAACTTCATCGTTAAACCGTTCATGAGCAAAAACGCCACCGCTTTTGACGACGACCTCAGCGTCGAAGAACTCCGCACCGTGGTGAACGAAACCAGCATCCCGGGTCAGCGCCAGCAGATGGTTCTCGGGATCCTCGATCTGGAAAAAGTCACGGTCAACGACATCATGGTCCCGCGCAACGAAATTGTTGGCGTGGACATCGACGATGACATGAACGACATACTCAATCTGCTTGGGACAAGTCAACACACCCGACTTCCTGTATTCAAAAACAACACGGATAATCTACTGGGAGTTCTCCACCTACGCCGCGTCGCGCGATTTCTCAGCCATGAAACAATCAGCAAGGCCGATCTGCTGCAACTGGCTGATGAGCCTTACTACGTACCCGAGGCAACACCTCTGCACACACAGCTGTTCAACTTTCAGAAGGAAAAACAGCGTATCGCGATGGTGGTGGACGAATACGGAGACGTGCAGGGGATCGTGACGCTGGAAGATATTCTCGAAGAGATCGTGGGAGAATTCACCACCGACTTCGCCTCCAACATGCCTGAGATCTACCCACAGAAAGACGGATCCTACCTCATCGACGGCATGGCGGTGCTCCGCGAGATCAACCGGGCCCTCGGCTGGGATTTACCAACCGAAGGCCCGAAAACGTTGAACGGTTTTGTACTCGAACACCTCGAGACCATTCCCGAAAACAACTGTTGCCTCAGGGTAGACAACTACCTCATCGAAACCCTGCAGATCAAAGACAACGTAATCAAGAACCTGAAAATCACCCGCGTGCCTTCGGAAACGGTCGAATAACGTCAACTGGGGGTTTTCCAACGCCGATTGAGTGCCGAAATGATCGCGTTCAGGGAAGCCGTGATGGTGTTACGGCTCATGCCAATGCCAAAACAGCGACCCTGAGCCGAATCGTCGATAGCCAGCAGGCAGATCGCCTTTGCGTCCTTACCGGTTGCCATGGCGTGCTCGTGATAATCGATGATGTTCAGAGGCTCATTCAGCGTTTCCACCATCCCGTTGACGAAGGCTTCGATAGGTCCCGACCCCTCACCGTCTATCGTCACCTGCTGCTGCGAAACTTCGACTCTCGCGACACAGCGTTGATCGGCCTCTCGAGAAACGAGCAAATCGTAATCTAAGAGCCGGTATGGGCCACTTTCCACCACGTATTCATCGAGCAACGCTTTCAGGATCTCGTCCGGCTTCACTTCGCGATCGAGCGTCTCGGTCAATTTCTGAACAATGGCACTGAACTCGACCAGCATTTCGCGCGGTAGTGCAATGCCATAGTGTTCTTCGAGGATGAAACCCACTCCCCCTTTTCCTGACTGGCTGTTGACCCGCACGGACTCCTTGTATGAAGCGCCAACATCGTCAGGATCGATCGGCAGATACGGAACCTCCCAATGATCTCGATCCACCTGGGACATCCCTTTGCGGATCGCATCCTGATGAGATCCGGAGAAAGCCGTAAAAACCAGTTCCCCCGCATAGGGATGTCGTTCGTGAACAGGCAGCTTGTTGATCTCGACAACCGTCTCCCTGATATGCGGCATGTCGCTAAAATCCAACTCGGGATCCACCCCCTGGCTGAAAAGATTCATCGCCATGGTCACGATGTCGCAGTTGCCAGTGCGCTCGCCATTGCCGAAGAGCGTTCCCTCAACCCGTTCAGCACCCGCCATCAATGCAAGTTCGGTCGCGGCAATTCCCGTGCCCCGGTCGTTGTGCGTGTGCAAACTGATCACAATACTGTCTCTATCGGGAAAGTTTCGAGAAAACCACTCGATCTGGTCGGCATAAACGTTCGGCGTTGCCATCTCCACCGTCGATGGCAGGTTGATGATGATAGGAGACTCAGCGCTCGCCCCCCAGGCGTCCGCCACCGCATGACTGATTTCGACAGCAAAATCGAGCTCGGTTCCGGTAAAACTCTCCGGAGAATATTCGAAGGTGATTTTGGAATCTAGGCTCTCGAGCCGCTCCTTGACCATCCGGGTACCCTGTAAAGCCAGATCGACTATCCCACTTCGTTCCATGCCAAACACGACGCGTCGCTGTAGTTCCGAGGTGGAATTGTAGAGATGAAAAATAACCTCACGCGCACCCTGCAGCGCTTCCACCGAACGCTCGATCAGTTCCTCACGGGCCTGGCAGAGAATCTGAATGGCAACCCCGTCCGGAATCAGATGTTCGTCGATGATTCTCCGAATAAACTCGAAATCCGGCTGTGACGCCGCGGGAAACCCCACTTCAATCTCCGCAAATCCCACTTCCAGCAGGAGTTCGAACATGCGCAGCTTTTCGTCGACGTTCATGGGGTCAATCAGCGCCTGGTTCCCGTCTCTGAGATCCACGCTGCACCAGCGCGGCGCCCGATCGATAACCCGGCCCGGCCATTGCCGATCCGGCAGATCGATGGGCGGGAACGCTCGATACTTGTGAAAGGGCATGCGGTTGGCCGCTCGGCCATGCACCACGATGGTGTCTGCGTTTCGAGTCTGCTCACTCATTTCATTTTCCTTGAGGCTCCATCAATAACACGCTGATGGAGTAAGTGTGATCTACAACTAACAATGCGCCGCCTAAGTAAGCGTTTGCTTGGTGTGGTGGTTGTCAGGTTGGGGCATGTGCCCGCATGCAAGGAAGATAGTTGCCGGCTACGCCGGCAGTCGTAGCAGCGCCAAGAGAGCAAAGATAAGCGTTGTTGAGGGTTTCACACCTGCATCTATCAGTAACCGTGTTGGAACTATAGCCACCCACCCGCGATTTGCCAAGCGTCCAGGCATCCGCCAGGAGGCCAAAAATACGTGACTAGCGACGCGCCTATCGCGTCTGCCACCCCACCCAATGCCCGCGCCCCTGGGTGAAATTCGGTTTATCGAGAATAATTCTCATTCCAGAAGCGCTTCTGCACAAGCGCCACCCGGACATCAAGCGTTGCTTCATACTCGCACAAATTTTCATTCTCTCGCCGGTGGTAAAGGCATATCGGCCGAGATGCGCACGGAACGCGCCGCCAGCGCGGTTCTGACCAGCGCCATCAACATCGGCTCAATCAACAGCGTCCCCAGGATCGCCGCCCGGGTCGGGTCAACCATATCGTCTCCCGGTCGCGGCACGCGATCTTCCCCAGCCGCGTAAATCTGCTCAGAAAGACCCCATGCCCACTGCGCGAATCCGGTGAGCACGTCGGTCGAAAAATCGGGATCGATGTACTTGCGAAGCTGCAGCGTGGAATCGGTCAAGTTGTCTATGTAGCGATGGTTCGCGAACAGCCTTTGCAGAGCGCTCAGGCTGCATCCACGACCTGCTGCAGGTGGTGAGTGGATACCCTCAGGACACCGCCGGTGAAACCGCGCTGCTTGCTTTCACCGATGGCATGTACGGACATCGCGCCCGCCTGCGCATGATCCGATTCGGTCTGGTCGCATCGGCAATCTCGGCTCCCCGTGGATCGGTGTTGAGCGCACTCACATTTTCGATCCGGGCACGACGTCGCGGAAACCGTACCAGGATCCCATTCGCCTATCGTTGGGAAGATGCCCTCATGCGCCCGCTTGCGGAAGTCCGGGCAGAATTGGGGATCGTGCCGGTCGAACGGTCGCACCCGGCGGGAATACTGACTGGCGGTCCCGAGTCGCGTTGGTCGTTTGGTTCCGCAATCTGTTGATCGAATGGGTGATTAGCTACGACTCGGCATCGTCAAAGCTGTATCGGACCCGTTTCGCCACCTCAGCCGCTTTGGCACGAGCCGCGTCGAGATCATCGGCCAACGCCAGCGCAACCCCCATCCGCCGCTCCCCAACCACTTGAGGTTTACCGAACAAGCGCAATTGCGTATCGACGGGCGCCAGTGCTTCGGCGAGACCGCTGAAGCGCACCGCCGAGGAGTTCCCTTCCACCAATATGACTGCCGATGCCGCCGGACCGTACTGCCGAATGTTCGGTACCGGTAATTCGAGAATCGCCCGGGCGTGTAGCGCGAATTCCGAAAGATCCTGACTGATCATTGTCACCATGCCGGTATCGTGAGGCCTGGGGCTGACTTCGCTGAAGTACACCACGTCGTCCTTGATGAAAAACTCGACGCCGAAGATGCCCCGTCCACCCAATTCGTCGGTCACCAGGCGCGCAATGCGCTCGCACTCCGCCAAAGCAATTTCACTCATCGGCTGGGGTTGCCAGGATTCCTGATAGTCACCGCCAACCTGGCGATGTCCGATCGGCGCGCAAAAAGATGTCCCGTCGCAATGCCGTATTGTTAAGAGCGTTATCTCGTAGTCAAAATCCACAAAGCCTTCGACGATGACCTTGTCAGCACCTCCGCGCGCGCCTGCTTGTGCGTAGCTCCAGGCATCAAGGGCATCTTCAGCGACGCGAACAGTCGATTGTCCTTTGCCTGACGAACTCATCACCGGTTTGACCACACAAGGAACACCGATCTCTTCGAGGGCTGCGAGATATTCATCCGAGGTCGCTGCAAACAAGTAAGGCGAAGTTCTAACACCCAGGGTTTCGGACGCCAACCGACGGATACCTTCACGGTCCATGGTGAGTCTGGTGGCACGCGCCGTGGGAATGACGCGCTGTCCAGCGGCTTCGAGTTCCACGAGTATCGGCGTTGCGATCGCTTCGATCTCCGGCACGACGAGATCCGGCTGTTCCTTTTCGATCAGCGCCTTGAGCGCTTCCCCATCCAGCATGTTGATGACATGACTGCGATGAGCAACCTGCATCCCCGGCGCGTCCGGGTAACGATCGACGGCAATCACTTCAACACCTAAGCGCATCAATTCGATGACGACTTCCTTACCGAGTTCGCCCGAGCCCAACAGCATCACTTTAGTGGCGTTGGTGCTCAACGGCGTTCCTATACTCGTCATTTCAGCGCTTCCCTTGTTACTGTTGAGGCCGAAACGACGCGAGGTAGCGTTTCGCCCGTTCCGCGTATCTATCGGCGCTCTCGCGTAAACTCCGTATCTCCGGTTCCGAGAGTTCCCGGACAACCTTGCCCGGGGAACCAAGCACCAGGGAGTTATCAGGAATTTCCTTTCGTTCGGTGATCAACGAATGCGCACCGATCAGACAGTTTCTGCCGATCTTGGCTCCGCTCAACACAACCGCATTGATACCGATCAGGCTATTGTCGCCGATCTCACAGCCGTGCAACGTGACCTTGTGTCCGACCGTGACGTTATCACCAATAATGCAGGGGCAGTTCGGGTCCGTGTGTAATAGAACCAGGTCCTGAATGTTCGTCGAGCGGCCCACCGTGATCGGTTCGTCGTCACCCCGAATGACGGTGTTGAACCAGATGCTTGCATAAGCTTTGAGCACCACCGAGCCCAGTACCACCGCGGTCTCGGCCACGAACACACCCTCTTCGACCACGACCCGTCGATCTTCCAACTGGAACAACACCTGTAGCACCCCTCGAGAACCCCGCAGCATTCTAACTCACAAAATCGTTACACCTCGCCCCTACCAATAGGCCGAAGTACTTCTGCATAGTAGCCGCGAGTGCCAAGGCAGATATCACGGTGTTGGAACCGACTATCTGCAACCGGTTGGCACGGGGGACAGTCAACCAAAAAGCGAGTGGTATACATGAAAACCACGCTACCAGCGTTTGATGTACTGCTGGAGATGGCTCGCAACGACCCGCAAGGACTCGAGACGTTGCGTCGTTCACTCACGGATGCCGTGATAGAAGGCGCAAGTACCGAACCCAGGAGAAGACGCCTGCAAGGCCTGCAGTTCCGAGTTGATATGGAGCGCGAACGTGCCTCGTCCCCGCTGGGGGCGACCATTCGCATATCCGAGATGATGTGCAAATCCCTCGCCGAGTTGCACAGATCCATGGTGGAGTCCCATATCGGACCGGATGGAAGGAAACAAAAAACGGATACTCCGCAAGTCAGTGCAACGGTGTTCGGGTTCCCGGACGGCTTTCCGCGAGAACATCTGGACGACTTCGAACCATTCCAGTAAAACATTCCCGGATCGCTTGCCAGGTATACTGTTGCCTCAATCGCCCGGAGTACCAGCCTGGATGAAGTTCTGCAGTCAATGCGGCAAAACGGTCGTGTTTCGAATTCCGGAAGGGGACAACCGGGAACGTTTTCTATGTGAAAGCTGCGGGGCCATCCACTACCAGAACCCGCGCATCATCACCGGGTGCCTGGCGGTCTGGGAAGATCGGGTGCTGTTGTGCAAACGGGCCATCCAGCCTCGCAGCGGTTTCTGGACCCTGCCCGCGGGCTTCCTCGAGAACGGTGAAACCGCAACGGCGGGCGCCGAGCGGGAAACCTGGGAGGAGGTGCGGGCGAAGGTTGCAGAGCTCGAGCTGTACACGATGTTCAGCCTCCCTCACATCTCGCAGATTTATCTTTTCTACCGTGCCCAACTCATCGACGGTATTTTTGCCCCGGGTGAAGAAACCGACGCGGTGAGGCTTTTTCACGAAGCCGACGTACCCTGGGACAAGCTTGCCTTCCCGGTCATCCGTGACACGTTGCAACACTATTTCCGCGATCGAGCGAACAAAGAATTCAGGGTACACGCTGCAGACATCGAAATTTCACGGGATATCAGGCGCTGATCACCCGAGCGCTGCGCGGGCATTTCTGAACAGGCGCAGCCAGGGGCCGTCCTCGTTCCAATCGTCGGGGCGCCAGGGGTTCTGATAAGCGCGGTATACACGCTCCGGGTGAGGCATCATGACGAGAACTCGGCCATCGGCTGCGGTGAGTCCCGCCAGGCCGCGCTCAGAACCATTGGGGTTGAGGGGATAACGATCGGTGGGTTCATGAAGCGTATCCACGTACTGTAGACAGACCTGATCCCCGTGGCGCTCCCAGAATTGGGTTGCCAATGTTGATTCGGGAAACTCGGCTCGTCCTTCCCCATGTGCCACGACTATCGGCAGTATGGCGCCGCCCATTCCAGCGAGCCAGGGTGATCCTTCATCTTTGAGGCGCACGAGCACCGTTCGCGCCTCAAACTGCTCGGAACGGTTGCGAACGAACCGCGGCCAACTTTCGGCACCGGGAATCAACTCCTTCAGACACGATATCATCTGGCAGCCGTTGCAGATACCCAGAACGAGTCGATCCGCGGTAAAAAAACGCTGAAAAGCATCGCGCACCGGCTCGTGAAAAAGCACGCTTTTTGCCCATCCACCACCAGCGCCAAGTACATCTCCGTAGGAAAACCCACCACAGGCCGCCAAAACCGGAAAATCCATCAACTCGACCTTTCCGTCGATGAGATCGCTCATATGTACATCCACGGGATCGAAGCCGGCACGTTCGAAGGCCGCCGCCATCTCCATGTGGCCGTTGACACCCTGTTCTCGAAGGATGGCAACGCGCGGACGCGCGGATATCAGCGACGCGGCAACATCCTCATCCACGGAAAAACCAACCTCAACCGATAATCCAGGAGCCCCATCGGTGATCCCAGCAAACTCCTCGTCCGCACAGTCCGGGTTGTCCCGCATGCGCTGCAAACGATAGCTCGTCTCAGCCCATTGGCGCTCGAGGCTCCCGCGGTCCGAACTGAACAGTTCCTCGCCACCGCTGCGAATAACGATCCGCTCATCATCACGCAGCCTGCCGAATTCTACCCAGCGTAAACCCGATAACCGATCCAATACCTTCGGTAAGTCACTCTCAACCACCTGAATTACGGCACCCAGCTCCTCGGAAAACAAAGCCGCAAACGGATTTTGATCTACCGATAATTCGAGTTCCAATCCCACCCTGCCTGCAAAAGCCATTTCCAGAACGGTGACCAACAAACCGCCGTCAGAACGATCGTGATAGGCGAGCAACAGGCCATCGCGGTTTAGTGATTGGATGGAATTGAAGAACTGTTTGAGTTTTTGCGGATCGTCCACATCCGCTGCATGCTGTCCCAACTCGCCATAACACTGCGCGAGCACACTGCCACCCAGTCGATTCTGTCCCTCACCGAGGTCTATCAGTATCAACCGGGTATCGCCGGCATTGCGTTTGAGTTCCGGCGTCAGCGTTTTGCGTACATCGCCAACCGGAGAAAATGCCGAAATGATGAGCGTCAACGGCGAGACGACTTCTTCCTCCCCCCAGCGGGTTCGCATGGAGAGACTGTCTTTCCCTACGGGAATGGCAATGCCAAGCGCCGGACACAACTCCATTCCTACCGCTTGAACAGCGTCGAACAGTGCCTGCTCATCGGCACTCTCGCCAGCCGCCGCCATCCAGTTCGCAGAGAGCACAACGCGCTTGAGATCGACTACCAAAGCTGCGCATAAATTAGTCAGCGCTTCGCCCACCGCCATGCGTGCGGAAGCGGATGGATCGATCACGGCAACGGGGGAACGTTCGCCCATAGCAAAGGCTTCGCCGGAGTATCCACGGTAGCCCGAGAAGGTCACGGCAACATCCGCAACGGGAACCTGCCAGGGCCCGACCATCTGTTCCCGGGCAACCATGCCCGTGACACTGCGATCGCCGATGGTGATCAGAAAATTCTTACTGGCAACGGCTGGGAAATGCAGCACTCGTGTTATGGCTTCAGCGAGATTGAGCTTGTCGGTATGAAAGGGCGCGTTCTGTCTCGCTACCCGGCTGAAACTCCGCTCCATTTTCGGCGGCTTACCGAACAGCACCGACAAGGGTAAATCTACCGGTACGTCGTGAAACTCTTCGTCCTCGACAATCAGATCAAGGGCGACAGTCGATTTCCCGACGACCGCATACGGGCACCGTTCTCGACGGCAGATGGCTTCGAACCGATCCATGTGCGCGCCAGCCACTCCCATGACATATCGTTCCTGTGCCTCGTTACACCATATCTCCAGTGGCGTCATCCCCGGGTCGGCGTTCGGCACCGATCGGAGTTGGAATAGACCGCCGACGGCGGCATCACTCACCAGTTCCGGCAGTGCGTTGGAAAGACCACCCGCGCCCACATCGTGAATGAGTAATATGGGGTTTTCCTCACCCAGCGCGCAACACGCATCAATCACTTCCTGGCAACGCCGCTCCATCTCCGCGTTGTCGCGTTGCACGGAAGCGAAGTCGAGATCGGAAGAGCTCTCGCCTGACGCCATGCTCGATGCCGCCCCACCTCCGAGACCGATCAACATGGCCGGGCCACCGAGCACGATCAACCGCGTGTCCGTTGGAAAACTCTTCGGCTGAACATGCTCATGACGGATGTTGCCAATACCGCCAGCGATCATGACCGGCTTGTGATACCCGAATACGCGTCGAGGTCGAGCCGCATCACGCATCTCGAAGGTCCGAAAGTAGCCACACAACGCGGGCCGGCCAAATTCATTGTTAAATCCCGCCGCGCCAATGGGACCTTCCAGCATGATGTCCAACGCGCTGACGACGCGCTCGGGTTTGGGGGTATTGAGTTCCCAGGGTTGTTCGAAACCCTCCAGGTTCAGGTGGCTGGTGGTAAATCCGGTGAGCCCGGCTTTAGGTTTGGAACCACGACCTACCGCGCCTTCATCGCGAATCTCACCTCCGGAACCCGTCGCGGCCCCTGGATAAGGGGCGATCGCGGTCGGGTGATTGTGAGTCTCCACCTTCATGAGGATGTGAATGTCCTCAGCCTGATAGCCGTAGACGTGAGTAGCCGGGTCGAGGCGGAACTTATCGGCGGGGGATCCTTCGATGACCGCGGCGTTGTCCGAATACGCACTGAGGATGCCCTCGCCGTTGATCTGTCGGAAGGTGTTACGAATCATGCTGAACAGCGAATTCGGCTGAGGCTGCCCATCGATCTGCCAGCTCGCATTGAAAATCTTATGCCGGCAGTGTTCCGAATTGGCCTGAGCGAACATCATGAGTTCCACATCGGTCGGGTCGCGCTCGAGTTCCGCGTACGCTCCGGCCAGGTATTCGATCTCGTCGTTGGAAAGCGCCAGGCCAAGTTCCGTATTCGCAACCTCGAGTGCCTGAGGTCCATCGCTCAGCAGTGCAATCCGCGACAAAGGTTTCGGGGGGAGTTGGGCAAAAACGACTTCGAAGTGCTCGTCGAAAATCAACCGCTCCGTCATACGGTCGTATATGGGAGCCAAACTGCCTTCGTCCACCCCCGCGTCCATGTACCAGCGCACACCCCGCTCTACCCGCAGTACGCTTTCAAGACCGCAAATTCGAAATATGTCCGTTGCTTTACTCGACCATGGTGAGATCGTTCCCTGGCGAGGGACGACGGTCGCTCGCAGCTCACCTTCACGCTGGGGAAGATCCGTAAGCGGCCCGTAGTGCAGCAACGCTTCGGCTTTTGTCAGCTCCTCATTGGTGAGTGGCTGCGCCAGATGCAGAATATGTACGTGCTCGGCGTACAGTCGCTCCGTAACGGAAGACAATGTTTCACAGATCTTGGCCAGGCGAAACGCGGACAGGGCCGGTGGTCCCCCGAGCAGCAGGATTTCGGTCATCAAACCCTCTTCGCTTTAAAAAAACGTTGTAACAATTCCGCACTCTCATCGGCCAGCACACCGGGCAGCACGCCCGGCCGATGATTCAGGGACGAATTCTCGAGCACCCGGGCGGTACTCTCAATGGCGCCGGATCGGGGCTCCAGGGCGCCAAATACCAACAGCTCGATGCGAGCATGGACCAGCGCACCCGCACACATGGAGCAAGGCTCGACCGTCGCGTAGAGCGTCGCGCCGGTAAGCCGGTAATTGCCTGCGTGGGTGGCTGCATCCCTGATCGCAACTATTTCCGCGTGTGCCGTGGGGTCACAATCGCCAATGGGTCGATTGAAACCACGCCCGATGAGTTCGCCGTTGACGACCACCACCGCACCCACGGGTACCTCGTCCACAAGGTATGCTTCATTGGCAAGTTCCAGCGCATGACGCATCCACCGTTCATGTACCTCGATCATTCCCACTCGATGGTTGCGGGCGGTTTGTTCGAAACGTCATAAACCACCCTGGAGACGCCCGGGATCTCATTGATGATCCTGTTGGAGACGCGCTCGATCAACTCATACGGCAGATGAGCCCAGCGCGCCGTCATGTAATCGGTGGTCTCTCCCGACGTGCTGTCCTTCAAACTTGCCTGACCGGCCCCACAAGACTGCATATTTAAGACTGCGGACCAGGTCTTTGTGAATGTGAGCAGAGGCGTCAGCAACAGTGCTCCCTTGAGGCAGGACGAAGGGAGCACCTCTCTGCATCTCCTCCATTTTTTCCTGAGG
>JACZXA010000306.1 GCA_022571865.1 Pseudomonadota bacterium | reverse complement strand
ATTGGCCAATGACCATCCTCATGATCTCGCTCGTACCTTCCAGAATCTGATGCACCCGCAGATCCCGCACAAACCGCTCGACCGGATAGTCCATCAGGTAGCCGTAGCCGCCATGTAGCTGAAGTGCTTCGTTGGCGATCTTGGAGCCTGACTCGGTTGCCATGAGTTTTGCCATGGCGGCAAACGAGGTTTTATCCGGCGCACCTTCGGTGACCTTTTGTGCCGCGATGTAGGTTAAGGCTCGGGCGGCAGACAACTGCGTCATCATGTCGGCGATCATGAACTGAGTGTTCTGAAAATCGGCGATCCTTTTGCCAAACTGGCGTCGTTCCCTGGTGTAGCTGATCGCCTCATCCAGACAGCGTTGGGCACCGCCTAACGAGCAGGCTGCGATGTTCAACCGGCCGCCGTCCAACCCCGTCATCGCAATTTTGAATCCGTCACCTTCTTTTCCCACAAGATTTGCGACAGGTACCCGGGCGTCGCTGAAATTGACCGTGGCGGTGGGTTGAGAATGCCACCCCATCTTGCGTTCTTTAGCACCAAAACTGACTCCGGGTGTGTCTTTCTCGACGACCAGGCAGCTCACACCGCCGTGACGATCCTTTCCGGTGCGCACCATGCAAACATAGATTTCGTTTTCGCCGGCACCGGAAATAAAGGATTTGGTGCCATTGAGGACGAATTCATCTCCCTCGCGTTTGGCGCGCGTGCGCAGTGCCGCGGCGTCTGAGCCAGAGTTCGGTTCCGTCAGGCAGTAGCTGGCCATGTGTTCCATGGTGATGAGTTTTGGCAGGAAGCGCCTGCGTAATCTGGATGATCCGAAGCTCTCGATCATGCCGGTGGCCATATTGTGGATGGAAATGAAGGCTGCGGTCGACGGGCATCCATAAGCCATGGCTTCTATGATCAACGCGGTTTCCACCCGGCCGAGCCCGATGCCGCCATTTGCTTCAGACAGGTAAATTGCGCCAAAACCGAGGGCCGCTGCCTCGGTGATGGTTTCCCGTGGGAAAAAATGCTCTTCATCCCAGGATGCGGCAAACGGGGTGATCTTCTCGGCGGTAAACTTCTCCGCGAGATTTTTTACTGCGGTCTCATCAATGCTGAGGTGGTAGTCCATCGGTGCCTTGCCTCACTGCATGGTTGGAATGATGAAACTCTGATCTGTGACATCGCCCTCGGGCCAGCGTTGAGTCACGGTTTTCACCTTAGTGTAGAAGCGTATCCCTTCCGGGCCATGTTGGTTGACGTCGCCAAACGCTGAGCGTTTCCAACCACCGAAGCTGTGATAGGCAACCGGTACCGGGATGGGTACATTGATGCCCACCATGCCCACGTTGACTCTTTGGGCAAACTCGCGTGCCGCCTGGCCATTGCGGGTGAAGATGGCCACGCCGTTCCCATACTGGTGGTTCGATGCGAGGTTCATGGCTTGCTCGACGGTTTGGGCGCGCATGACCTGCAACACGGGGCCGAAAATCTCGTCTTTATAACTCTGCATGTCTGACGTTACGTCGTCGAAGAGCGACGGCCCGATAAAAAACCCATCTTCGTATCCCTGCAGTGAGAAATCTCGTCCATCGACGATGAGCTTGGCACCTTCATCGACTGACATCTGGATGTAGCGGGCTATTTTGTCGCGATGTGCAGCCGTGATCACCGGACCGTAGTGGGCCTCCGGATCGGTTGCTATGCCTACGCGAAGGGCATCGATTTCGGGCAGCAGTTTCTCGATCAATGTGTCAGCAGTCTTATCACCCACGCATACTGCGACCGACAGTGCCATACAGCGTTCGCCTGCCGAGCCGTAGGCTGCGCCGATGATGTCTTGAACCGTCTGGTCCATATCGGCATCCGGCAGCACGATGCCGTGATTTTTCGCACCACCCATTGCCTGAACTCGCTTGCCCGTGGCGGTGCCCGTGGCGTAGACGTATTGGGCGATGTCTGAGGATCCGACAAAACTGACCGCTTTGATATCGGGATGAGCGAGGATGGCATCCACGGCTTCCTTGTCTCCATTCACAACATTCAGCACGCCTTCCGGCGCACCGGCTTCCATGAACAGTTCACCGAGCCTGATCGGCACACCGGGATCTTTCTCCGAGGGTTTGAGCACAAACGTGTTGCCGCAGGCGATAGCCACGCCGAACATCCACATCGGAATCATGGCGGGAAAGTTGAAGGGGGTGATACCCGCCACCACGCCAAGCGGTTGGCGCATGGAATAGACATCGATCCCCGGTCCGGCTCCCTCGCTGTACTCGCCTTTCATCAGGTGAGGCACCCCACAGGCAAACTCGATGACCTCGAGGCCGCGTTGGATATCTCCTTTGGAGTCGGCGATTACCTTGCCGTGTTGTTCCGAAAGCAGTTTGGCCAGTTCGTCCATGTTGTCTTCGAGGAGGCTCTTGAACTTGAACATCACGCGGGCGCGACGTTGTGGATTGAGTGCCGCCCATCCGGGTTGTGCTGCTTTTGCGGCCTGCACTGCCTGATCTACCTCGGTAGCTGTTGCCAGGGCAACCTGAGCGGTAACCTCGCCGAACGAGGGGTTGAAGATGTCGCCAAACCGGCCGCTCGTCCCTGCGACCGTTTGACCCGCCACGAAGTGACCGTATTGCACGTCTGCCATGAAAAGTCTCCCGAATTCAACGGTGCCCAGAAGGGCGCTCAGTCTATTGCCGAAAATTGGCTTTATCCATAGTCCGGAGGCAACTCTGGTGCCGGTAATCCTACCAGGGGGCCGGGCAATTTCTTGTAACCCCCAGATCGAGCGCATAACATTCGCGGGTTTGGCTGAACTAAGACCGATACTCGGGTGCTTTGAGCCACGAGTCAGGAAGGGATGGAGTTAAAGTTTCTGCAGGCGGACCTCGAATTTCGCTCAGAGGTACGTGAATTCATCGACGCGCATTGGCCGGTGGAAGCACGCTCGCCCTCAAAGTGTGGCTTCGCTGCTGAAGTTGCGGGGGCGGAGATTGGACAGCGAATAGGAGAGCTCGCCGTTGAGGTGTTTGGCTATTATGCATTACCCTTTCCCGATCCTCTCCTGATCGACAATGAAGGTCCTATCGGGCCCGATTTTGCTTTGTCGGCGTTACCGGGGATGCTATTCAGTCGTTCGTGGTCTATCGATGGGGGCACGAGCAAAGTACAGAAAAACATCATCGCAAAATCCGTTCTTGGATTGTAAGGGGACTTCATGGATTTTTCTTTTTCCGAGGAACAGACCCTGCTGCAGGACACCATCGCGAAGTACATTCAGAACGAGTACTCGTTCGAAACGAGGCAGAAAATCGTTCTGGAAGAAAGGGGATACAGCAGCGAAGTCTGGAAGACGTATGCCGAACTCGGTTGGTTGGGGGTTCCCTTTTCGGAAGACGACGGCGGCTTCGGCGGTACGGCGATCGAAGGCATGATCATGCTCGAGCAGTTTGGCAAAGGGTTGGTGGTAGAGCCTTTTCTCGCGACCGTGGTGCTGGCGGGCGGCGCGCTGAAAATCGGTGGTTCCAGAACCCAGAAAGACCAATATCTCAACGGCGTAATCGATGGCTCGCTCCAGGG
>JACZXA010000004.1 GCA_022571865.1 Pseudomonadota bacterium | reverse complement strand
GGCGTGCACCCAGCCTCTCGAAGGAGGCCTTGCCTGAGTTCCTGACCTTTATTCGCACCCCGCATTGCGGCGCCTTTACCATTCGTGGCCGGTCCGGGCACACCGGTATTCCGTTTATCGCCATCAACGCTCACACCCTTTACGGCAACGACCCGAGCGAACGTCGTGGCGAGTTTTTCGCGCTGCTGGAGTGGTTGGTGTCCAGAGCCAAACGAGGGGATCGTTTGTATCATCGCAACATGATACTCATGGCAGATCTGAATATGGAGTTCGATGATGTCAAAACGCAACGAACCACCATCGACAATCGCATTCGTGTGCTCAACAAAGGTCGGCTTTCCGCTGCTAAAGCCGCACTGGTCAATTTTCCATACCTCTCGGCACACCCTCAAAAAGGACTCATGACCACCAACGCGCGTAAGACCCAGACCTACGACCACATTGCGTTCTTCATTTCTCCGAGTGAGAAAAACCTGCCACGTGTTCCGGAGAATCAAAACGCAGGCAAAAGTGTCGACGGGTACGACTACGGCGTAGTGGATTTTGCCAGCTTGTTTGCGGAAGTTCGTTTTGGCGATAGCAATGTTGAGAACTTGACGAGCCGTCAAGCAACTCAACTATACAAAGCCTGTAAGGACGATGTGTCGGACCACATGCCAATCTGGGTCAGGCTGCCGATCCCCGGGGCGTAACTACCCCTCGAAAAATGGACGGATATAAAAAGGGCGATCTCGAAAGACCGCCCTTCAATTCGCAAACGTGACGTTATGCTAGCGTCACATTCCCGTTGTCAAGCTGCACTGAGATTGCCAGCTGCCTTTTTGCCGCGTTCGGTAACAACATCGTAGCTGACACGCTGACCTTCGGTCAGTGTGCCCATGCCGGCTTGTTCCACTGCGCTTATGTGTACAAATACGTCGCTCTCGCCGGACTCAGGCTGGATGAATCCATATCCCTTGCCGGGGTTAAACCACTTAACAGTTCCTATAGCCATTTAGGCCTCCAAAATATACGCTACGCAAAATCGAGCGCGGCAACGAACAACCTGGTCGTAGTGGGTGTCTTTTAACAAACGTCCGGGTACCGGACGGGTAGCTGAAGGCAGGCCAAAACGTAGATCGCGCGCGGATACTGGACGAGTTCCCAGCCAAACACAAGCCACATCTGACAATAATCCGATCGTTGCGAACCTGCGGGTGTTATGCATTTGCGCCAGAGTTTTGGCGAATAATGTCACCACAGCGCGATACTGGAACTGATAGGATCTGGCGGTTTGAATACCTATGACTACATCATCGTTGGGGCGGGATCTGCCGGGTGTGTGCTCGCTAACCGCCTGAGCGAGGACGACCGCACTTCCGTGCTGTTGCTCGAAGCCGGCGGCAGCGATCGGCATACGTTCATCCGCATGCCTGCCGCTTTCTCGCTTCCAATGAACGATAGCCGCTTCAACTGGTTTTATTCGAGCGAACCGGAATCCTGTTTATCAAATCGAACGCTTGCCTGCCCGCGGGGTAAGGTGCTGGGTGGATCTTCTTCCATCAACGGCATGGTTTACGTGCGTGGTCATCCGCGGGATTTCGACCGTTGGCGCGATAGCGGCGCCGAAGGATGGAGTCACGCGGACGTTCTACCGTATTTCAGAAAAGCGGAACGGGCACTGTTCGCGGACGATGACGATCCCTATCGCGGCAAAGATGGTCTGCTGACGGTAACGCGCGGCCGCAGAGACAATCCGCTGTATGACGTGTTTCTTGAAGCAACCGAGGAAGCCGGACACGCTCAAAGCAACGATCTCAACGGCTACCAACAGGAAGGGTTTGGCGATCTGGAGATGACAATCGTCAACGGGGTGCGATGCAGCACTGCGCGCGCTTATCTCGCGCCCGCATTCCAGCGTTCGAATCTAACCGTCATTCCGCACGCATATGTGGAACGTGTCGCCTTCGCCGGCAAGCGGGCAACCGGGGTCCACTGCCGCGCGCGAGGCTCCCGGGTCGACTTCACGGCTCGCCGGGAAGTCCTGCTCGCCACTGGCGCCATCGGTTCGCCGCAACTGCTCCTGCTCTCCGGAATCGGACCGGAAACGGAACTTTCGGCGCATCAGATAGCGCCCGTTCAACTGCTGGCGGGCGTTGGGCAGAACCTGATGGACCATCTCGAGATCTACCTGCAGCAGGCATGCAGCATAAAGTCGGTATCGTTGAACAAGTGGCTGCACCCTGTCGGTAAAGCCATTATCGGGGCACAGTGGCTGCTGACACGTTCCGGGCTCGGCAGCACCAACCACTTCGAAGTCGATGGGTTTGTTCGCAGTACCCGGGAGGTTCCCTGGCCTGACATCCAGTTTCACTTTCTCCCAGCCGCGGTCGCCTATGACGGCACAAACCCCGCGAGCGTCGGCGGCTATCAGGTGCACGTCGGCCCAATGCTGAGCCCGAGTCGAGGGGTAGTACGGTTACGTTCGGCGGATCCGTCGAAGCACCCGGTAATTCGTTTCAACTACATGTCCCACCCGGAGGATTGGCAAGTTTTTCGCAGCGCCATCCGGCTTGCGAGGGAAATTTTCTCGCAGCCCGCTTTCGATAAGTTCCGCGAGGCGGAACTGTCGCCAGGCAGCAGCATCGACAGCGATGCAAAGATAGACGCTTTCGTACGCAATAATGCGGTGAGCGCCTACCACCCTTGCGGCACGTGTCGAATGGGCTGCGGTCCGGATGCGGTGGTCGATCCTTCCTGCCGCGTTTACGGAATCGAAAATCTACGCGTCGTAGACGCATCGGTATTTCCGCATATTACCAACGGAAATTTGAACGCACCTACGATCATGCTTGCCGAAAAAATAGCCGATGCCATCAAAGGGCAGCAATTGCCCGCACAACTGGAACCGCATTACCCGGGTCCACGGTCGCTACCAGGTCAACGTCCAGGCTCGTCGTTCACCCCGGAAGCAAAATGACGAATCGAGAGTGGATTGCGCTGCTGATCGTCGTCGCTTTCGTCGTGGGTACGGCAACCAACCTGGACGTCGCCAGCGCCGTTTTCATCGAGGCGAAAAACTATGTCGTCGTTACTTTCGACTGGTTTTTTACCGGCGTGACGAGCCTATGCCTGTTGGCCACACTGTGGATAGGCGTCGACCCCCGCTTCAACGTCCGCCTGGGAAACGACGATGACCGACCCGAATTCACCAACCTCGCCTGGTTCGCGATGTTGTTCAGCGCCGGTCTCGCTTCCGGTGTCCTTTATTGGGCGACCGCGGAGCCGATTGCCCACTTTCAAGGCAATCCGCACCTGGAAATGATCGGCGCAGAAGCACTTTCCGCACACGCGGCGCAAGTGGCGGTTCGGGTCACCATCTTCCACTGGGGGTTGCACGGTTGGGGCTTGTACGTCATAACCGGACTGGGCATCGCGTATTTCTCCTACCGTCGAGGACAACCACTGGCCTTGCGCACGGCCCTTTACCCGCTTCTCGGCGAGCGCATCAATGCCTGGCCGGGCGCGATGGTAGATCTCATCGGTGTCGTTGGCACCGTATTCGGCGTAGCCACCTCAATCGGCCTTGCCGTCGCGGGAATGAACGCAGCGATAGGTGAACTGGTCGGGATTGCGATCAGCACCACCAATCAGCTGGTCATTGTCGCGGCGGTGGTCGGTCTCGGTATTGTGTCGGTCATTTCCGGTTTATCTCGCGGTATTCGCCGCTTGAGCGAAATCAACGTGTGGGTGAGTGCGGCGCTGATGGTCGTCATCGTGATCATCGGGCCTACCGCCTTCCTATTGGGTTTTATCGCGACTTCCCTTGGTGATTACCTAGCGAATGTAATCCCCATGGGGTTCTGGACAGCCAACAACGTTGCAGAACAAGACTGGCAGGGAGCGTGGACCGTTTTTTACTGGGGTTGGTGGCTGGCCTGGACCCCGTTTGTCGGCCTGTTCATCGCACGCATCTCGCGGGGACGAACCGTTCGCGAGTTCGTGCTCGGAGTCATGCTGATACCGACCCTCAGCGTGGTTGTCTGGATGTCGGTTTTCGGAGGTCTCGCATTACACGGAGAACTGACCGGACAAGCGAGCATCATCGATCAGGTAAACGCAGATTATGCGGTAGGCACGGTGGCGACCGTGCGTCGGTTGGGCGTGATGGTACTTCCACTGCTACTCGTGATTACCTTCCTGCTATTTACCTGGCTGGTGACTTCAATCGATTCTGCGACATTGGTCATCTGTACATTGCTGAAACGTGACGGGGCGGACATCTCGGCCGTTCAGAAAACGACGTGGGGCATGCTGCTTGGTGTGGTCACGGGGCTGCTCCTGTATGTCGGAGGGGTGAGCGCTCTGCAGGCCGCTTCCATCGTCACAGGACTGCCGATCGGATTTCTGGTGTTGGCGATCGCTATCGGCGTGCTCAAGGACGTCCGCAAGGACGTCCGCAAAGGGGCATCTTAGAACTCCAAAATTTTTCCAGTCGGCAGCCGACATAGTCACAGCCGGAGATAGCATCCGGCAGGAATCGGCGTGTTCAAGATCGTTCGGGAACGAGCCGCACCGGATGGACCTTCAATCGACCGCGGACGGGACAGAAACGAAAACCAGCCATAAGTTCTGCTTGTCTGCATAGTCGGCACACGACACCATGCAACTACGCACGCACAAGGCCCGATTGAACATGTATAGAGAACTCGCAGTCGTTCTGACAGCCGCGTTGGTCACTGGCTCCGTCGCAGCAAACAACAATCGCGCGCCCTTCGAACCGGCATCCACCGTGAAGGAGACGATTCAGCAACACCGGGTACTGCCAGACCCCTCCGAAGAAGTCTGGTGGGTACCTACCGGTACGGACATGGCCTGGAATAACAAGAACCTGCACCAGCTGTTTCCCACGGTCAACGTATATCGAGACGGGCCGGTTCGGGAACTGGCTTATGAGCTACGTCAGGAGATTGCCGACTATCCCGTCGACACGCCGGACGGCGCCATGCGTTTTGTGGATTTTCTCGATAGCGACCATTCCACCAGCATGGGTGTGGTGATCCTCCATAAAGGCAATATCGTATTCGAACACTATGCCCGCATGCAGGAGTATGAAAAGCCGATCTGGTGGTCCGTCTCCAAAGTCTTCACCTCCACCTTGATTGCAATTCTCGAGGAACGTGATCTGGTGGATGTCAGTAAGCCCGTGGATTTTTACCTCCCTGAACTCGAGAACTCGGACTTTGCCGGGGTCACGGTGCGTAACGTGTTGGACATGGCGTCAGGTATTGATTGTCCCGATGGCAACTATGCGCGGGGCACCTGTTATTACGAGTTTGAAGCGTCTCTGAACGATGCGGTGCGATCGGAAAACACGGCCGATACTCCCTATGAGGCTTTGATCGACATGCGTCCGGGGCGCTGGGCAAAACAAGGGTTCGGCTTCGACTACAGTGGTGCAAACACCTTTGTCGTCTCCTGGATTGTGGAGCGAATCATGGGGATGCCTTTCCAGGATGCGGTAACCAAGGAGATCTGGAACCGGTTGGGCGCCGAGGGGGACGCCTCGTTTTACGCGGCGCGTTACGGCATTGCGCTGAGTACTGGCGGCTTTCTGGCAAAGCCCCGGGATATGGCGCGCTTCGGCTTGCTGTTCACGCCAAGCTATGGCGTTGTCTCCGATGAGAAGATCATCTCCGATCGTTATCTGGACATCATCCTGAACGGTGGCCGACCCGAGTTGCTGCACAACGCCAGATATGGCTCCGGGCCAAACCCGACCATCAAGCACAACGTCTATCAGTGGGATCGGGTATTCGAAAACAACGACGTCTTCAAAGGCGGATGGGCGGGTCAAGGATTGTTGTTCAATCCGGATCGCGATCTGGTCGTGGTCTACGTAGGCTACATGAAAGACGATGAATCCAGTGAGATGTCTGTGCTGGCACCGATACGCAAAATCCTCAACGCGTTGTACGGCGAAGACTGAGCACCGAACATAGGGGTTCCGGGTCAATACCCGGAATTCGCAAGTTTAATACCAAGGAAAAGGGAAAGAAGTGACGGAGACAAGCAACACATCGTCCACAGCCATATCCCGCAGCGATGGTCCCGTTGCGGTGACCGGTGCGAGTGGGTATATCGGATCCTGGATCGTTCACGACCTCATGGGACAAGGCTACAATGTGCGTGCATGCGTCCGCGATGCGAGAAATCCAGACAAGGTAGATCACCTCCTCGCGATGAATGACAACACCGATCTTCCGGGGCATGTGGAATTGTTCGTCGGTGACTTGTTCAAGCCCGGTAGTTATGACGAAACATTCAACGGATGCTGCGCCGTCATTCATGCCGGAGCTAGTGTTGGGTACAACAAGGAAACCCCACAACAAGTCTACGATGGCTGCTTTACCGAGGTACGACACGTCATTACTTCCGTCATCAGATCCGGAACAGTGAAACGTTTTGTGTTCACGAGTTCATTTGCCGCAGTGGGGCATCCACGTCCGGCAGGTTACGTGTTCACGGAAAAAGACTGGTGCGGCGACAACATCGAGGGTTATCGAGGTGCCTGGACGGAAGAAAACATTCCAAAAAACCGGGATATTGCGTACGCAATGGCCAAAGCAAACGCCGAGCGTATGATCTACAAGATGGCCGAACAAGATGGACGCTTTCAGGCGATGGCCATCCTGCCGTTGCACGTGATCGGTCCGTTGATGTGCGCCAATCACGACCAAGGTTGGAGTTGGCAAAACTGCATCCGCTTCATGCTGCAGGGAAAGGGTTACAAGAAATCCAAAGGCGGTAGGATGTTATGGAACAACGTCGACGTGCGGGACGTCGCCAAAGCCCACCGGCTTTGCGCGGAAAGCGGCAAAGCCCGGAACGGTTCGCGCTACATCCTCTCAGCCAGCGATCCGTCGGGTGAACTATTCACCTGGGAGTTACAGAATAAGTTGCAAACGTTGTTTCCGGAAATTCAGGAAATTGGCGGTGAACACATGGACAATGGCAAACCCGCGGAAGAAACCTACGATTCGCCCCGCGCCTATTGTTCCCTTGCCCGGCAGGAACTTGGTCTAACGACCTACTCGATAGACGAGACGATCAAAGCCACCGGGGACTCGTATATTCGGCTCGGGTTTCTTTGACCTCGACAGATATCGACTCGCGGATATCGAGCCCATTTGTGACGTCGACATTCACTCGGACTAACAGTCGAGGGCCATCTCAACACCTTCATCAGGCAGGTAGAGTGGCCGTCTGCTGCGGTACAGGTCCAGGTGCATCCTAAGCTCATGGACGAGTCGAGGTTTATTGCGGGCAATCTCAATTGCCCGTTCGCTCAATCGTATCGCTTTATCGAATTCCCCAGCGGCCGCGTACGCCATCGCCAAAAGGTCGGCCAGCCCCGCATCGTGAGGTCTGATTCGATACAGGTCCATCGCCATGTCAAGCGCCCGCGGCACATCTCTCGAACCGGCGTTCGGTGCGGTCGCAAGGAGACGTGCCAGCAAAATGGCCGTCTCCCCATCGGTCGGCTTCAGTTCCCACGCGTGCGCCAGTGCTTCGATGGCTTCATCGTACTTACCCCGGCGCGCCTGCATTAATCCGAGTTTTCCAAGTACGACTTCATCGTCAGGCTCGATTGCCCGCAACCGCTGCAAAGCGACCGCCGCCGCTTCCAACCTGCCGCTACCTGCATAAGCACTGCTGAGGTCGAGGTAGGCAGGGTACAAACTTGGATCCAGCGTCAACGCATGTTCGAAGTGTTCGACGGCATCTTGGAATCTTCCTTGTCGTAACTTCAAGACCCCGGAGTTGAGAAGTGCTCCGGCGAACATTGGATCAGCGATAATTGCATTGGCGAGCAATACCGCCGCTCGGTCGAATTCTCCAATATCGACGAAGGCGCGGCCTTTGCCGCTCAACAGCTCAACGTGGTCAGGATTGAGCCTGAGCCCGCGGGTAAAATGTTCGAACGCTTCGTCGTGTTTTCCCAGTTTCCACAAAACCGTTGCCAGGTTACCGAAATCCCCGGGCGACCCGGCGCGGATGATCAGCACCTGCCGGTATGCCGATTCCGCATCAGCCAGGTTACCGAAATCCGCCTGACGAGCGCCCAGACGACGGTAACCACGTGCGCTTACGGTGAGACCCGCCATCGCGCTGACAACCGGACTGTGGGGTTTCAGTCGTTTCTTGTGGACCCTGGCCAACCACAGAGCCTCACTTGCAAGAGCCTCGTTACCAAGACGGCGGTACACGCGGGCGAGCAAAGTGTGGACGTTGTTGTGACGTGGTGAAAGATCTCGCGCTCGTTCCAACAGGGTCCGGGCATCAACGAGGCCACCTCGAATCATTGCCAGCCGCGCGAGTCCAATGCGGGCAAAAATCGAATGGTCGTCGATCTCCATTGCTTTCTGATAAGCGTTGCGGGCCTCGTCGTATCGACCAAGCCGAGTCAGAACATCCCCAAACCCGATGAAAAAAGCACCGTCGTCCGGCTGGAGCAACGCAGCTTTACCGAAATATTCGCCCGAGCTGGCGAGTGACCCACCTGAAGCGGCTACCGCAGCCAGATAAAGCCAACGATAGTCACCGTCGTCACGTCGAATCGCCCCTTCATAACAAACCAATGCTGCCTCGGTTAGGTCATGGGCGTGCAGGACCCTACCCAATTGACCCCAGGCAACGGCTGCATCGATGTTGTTTTCGAGTTCCTTGCGCGTTTCTTCAATCAACGCAATCACTCGGGATTCCATATCGCTCGTGTCGATTCGCGGAATTTCGTTGCTTGTCGCGACCAACGCTTCCAACAAGAACATCAACCCGAACGCGATGCTCGCCCAACCGAGATGTCCGTGCTTCACTTGTGAGGCTCCGAGAGCAGCTCGATAATTCCATGACCTTTCTGGATCACGACCGAATGATTCGTCTTCATCGAGGGAAATCGCTCCTGCACACCATCGGGCCAGACAACGACAACGGCGTCCACGCCGAGTGCATCCCCAAGCCCGAAATGAACGGTCGCATCCGCGCTCGACAGGTAACTGGTGGTGTGGATGACCGGCCTCACCAGCCAGCGACCGTCGACGAACACACGCACGAGTGCGCCGATCGCATCGCGGTTGAGACCGGGATCGACAACCCGGATTTCCAGCCACGCACCTTTTTCTCCCACCTCGACGGATTGATTTCGGTACAGCCGCGCGGGACCGTTCGAGTTCGTAACCAGGAGGTCGAGATCACCATCGCCATCGATATCTCCCGCAAGCAAGCCGCGACTCACCTCAAGGGAGCCACAGAACGCGTTCGAATCGCCACAAATAGTCCGAAACTCACCGCTTCCCCTATTCTCCATCATGAGATTGTTTTCGGCGTACGCGTCGATGAATTCGTCCGGTTCCTCATTCGAGCCGGTCATTTGCCGACGTCCGGGTGACTTTCGCACCCGCCCGTTGGCGATAGCCAGATCGAGATCGCCGTCGTTGTCCGCGTCAAAAAAAACCGTGCCAAAACCTGTGAAAGGGACGCTCGAGTGGCCAAGATCAGCGCCGATCGTCCCATCGATCAGCAGGTTTGCCTGCGTCTTCAGGTAGAGCGTATTCGACTCGCTATCGATGTGGGTCATGAGTACATCGAGATCGAGATCGCCGTCCACATCACCAAGCGCGATACCCATGCTCGCTTCCGGTTCCCCAAAAAAATTGACCGAGACCCCGAAAGGCAAGCCGCGCTCCTGGAAGGTGTTGTCCCCCTGGTTGATCCACAAATGGTTGGGTTCACCGTCATTGGCGATGAGAACGTCGTTCCGATGATCACCACTGAAGTCGAAACAAACAACGCCCAGCCCGCTATTGGCTATGAGCGAGATCCCGCTGGTCTTGCTGATGTTCTTGAAAGTGCCGTTGCCATTGTTGAGATAAAGTTGGTCGGGCACGCCGCGGTACGTGCTCGGGGGACAATAGTCCGGCTCACCCGCCTGATTGGTGCAGGTTTCGAACGTGTCACTCTCGACGTAGGTCGCGACGTACAGATCGAGATAGCCGTCACCATCGATGTCACAGAAAGCCGCAGAGCTCGACCAATGAGAACCTTCGATACCGGCCATAGCGGTGATATCCGCGAAGGCTCCGTGACCATCGTTCAGGTAAAGGCGATCGGCGCCCACGTTGGTGACGAAGATGTCGAGGTCACCGTCGTTGTCAATGTCACCGAGAGCGGTTCCCATACCAAAACCCGGATCACCCAGACCCGAGCGCTCGGTGACGTCTCGAAACGAGCCGTCTGGTGTCTGTTCGAAAAACCGATTCGTCCCATCCCCGCTGTTGATGAGGTAGATGTCCAGGTCACCGTCGTTGTCGTAGTCGAACAGTGCCGCACCGGACCCCATGATCTCGCGGAGCTGGTAGGTGCCTCGAACTCCGGAAGTATGTTGGAAGTCGAGCCCAACCTGACTGGTAACGTCCACGAAGATCGCTGCGTTGGCAGGTTCCGACGCCAACGGGCGGTTTGGGGTGATGGATCCAGCTAATACCAGCGCGACGGCCGCCAGAGCGTTGGTTGAGGGAACAAAAAAGCGGTGTGGCATGACACATGTCGGCTTCAACGTCGGCGGCACCTCGGTAATACGACCCACACGCAGTTTTCGCTACCGTGGTCGTAGTTGCAAACGTGCCCGTGGACATCAAGGCGGCGATACGTCGATCTCAAGCAGGTAAAAAGGTTGTCTATCCATTCGAAGGTCGTCTAATCTCTCATGCTGCGCGCTAGTTCCGCGTTGGTGACACGTCGGGTCTTATTGGAGGGTAGCCATGAATAGATTGTACAAACAAGCCGTCTGGTTGATCGCGATCGCCCTAGCGGCAACAATGGCGTTCGCCGATGTGCCAATGAAACCCTGGGGTACGCCCGATCTGCAAGGTACGTGGGACTTCCGCTCGATCACGCCATTTCAGCGACCGGAAAACTTCAAAGACCAGGAGTACGTGACGGCCGAGGAGCGGGCCGAGTTCGAAAAACGTGTGCTCGAAGGACGCGCCGCGCGCGCCGAAAATAAAGAATTCACTCAAGGTCAGGGCGATGTGGACGTCGGCTACAACGCATTCTTCCTCGACATGGGGACCAAGATGACGGGTACCATGCGTACGTCGCTCCTCATAGACCCACCCGACGGTCGCCTTCCGCCGATGAAAGAAGCGGCCCGGGAACGCATGGCGGGCATCATCAAACTCCAGGAGCGGTCACCCGTTGGTCCAGAAGACCGCAACTTCACCGATCGCTGCATCCTCGGTTTCAACGCGGGTCCGCCCATGACGCCAGGTGCGTACAACAACATCATGGAGATCGTACAGACCGAAGACCACGTCGCCATCCTGGTCGAAATGGTGAACGACCATCGCATCATTCCCACCCATGGTGGCGAGGCATTGCCTGCACACATGCGGTTGTGGAAAGGGGACTCACGTGGCGTCTGGGAGGACGATACCTTCGTCGTGACCACGACCAACTTCAACCGTTTCACCAATTTCCGCGGCACCACGCCCGACATGGTTCTGACCGAACGTTTTACCCGCACCGGTCCCGACACATTGCTGTATCAATACACGGTTGATGACCCCAACGCGTACGAGGCGACCTGGACGACCGAACTCGAGATGCAGCGCACCGATGATCTCGTCTACGAGTACGCGTGCCATGAAGGCAACTACGCGATGCCCTTGATGCTGAAAGGCGCGCGTAAACTGGAAGCTCAGGGTCGCAAAGACGAAAACTGGCTACCCAGCTGGCATAAGAGATAGACGGGGTAAGCGAGCCCGTACGCCGACAGTCCATGCTTCGTCGACCAGGTATTTCTCTTTAAAAGGTCGCGATCGGGTTCGACGGTGATCGTCCCCACGGGTACGCGAAGCGGTGCCGCCAGTAGAAACTCCCAGCGACGTGGCGTCACGACAGACAACGGTTTCCAATACCGGCGTTCATAGGGTGATCTCCTTCCCGGAGTCTGGTGGAATACCCAGTTCTTGCTGCTCTCGCTCCACGACCAATCGTTCCACCCGATCGAACATTAAAACGTACACAATCCCACCGATTGCCGCGACAACTGCCGCGATCGGAAAAAAGTAAAGCCAGCCGAAAAATGCCGCCACCAGACCGGACGTTGATCCCGCGGCCCACACGCCCAGGTTCCATACGCTCGACTGAAGCGCATAGTCGGTACCGGCCTGCGCTTTGGAAGCCCAGCGAAATCGTGAAATGCTCGCGGCGTAGCTATAAAGATTGGTGGCGAACGCCAGCAATGAAACGCTGAGTATCAGTATGGGCAAAGCAGGCAACTCGGGCATCGCAGCGTATATACAATAAATCGTTGCTTCGACCGGAAGCGCGGCGACCCCGATGATCGCGGTGGTTCGCAGTCCAAACCGGCCGATCAGCCAGGGGGTGGAGACAGCGGCCAGTGCACCTCCGGCAATCCCCGCTATCGGCGCGAGTATTCCATACTCGGTCAGGGTCAACCCCTTGTCCGCCCAGAACGGACCGAACATGGTGAGAAAAAACGTTCCTCCGAACCCGAAAAGAAAGAGGAAAGGCATAATGTAATATGAGTCCCGTCGTTTCAGCGCCTTGAGCAAATCCGGCTTTTCACCTCGCGCTTCGCGCTGGCGACTGGCCTCGGGGGGTAACGGTTCCCGACGAATAATCGCGGGCAACGCGGCGAATATCAGCAACGCTGACGCCGCCAGCAGGGTTGGAGTCCAACCGAATTTTTCGATGACCGCGACCGCACCAGACCCGAACACGGCGGCAACCGCTCCGAGAAAGTTGATCAGCGAAGTACCAACCGGGCGTTCCGCATCGGACATCGATTCCGCCGCATAGGCGTCGACGGCAATATCCTGTGCCGCCATCACGAAAGACTTGAACACGAGAATGCCGACGATGACGTGAACCACGACGAGCGACGGAGGAATGAACGCGAGAATTGCATAAGCGAGCGCTCCGACCAGCGTACACGGAATGATCCAGGTTTTACGGCGACCAATTTTCTTGATGTGGTAGTTGTCGACGACAAGTGCCATTGCCCACTTGAGCCAGCGAGGCAGGTCGGGCAGCGCAAGCAACCAGAACATCTCCAGTGGCAGACCTTCTTTGCGAAAGATGAAAGGCAAAGCCACCCGCGTGAAGATCGCAGGAAAGTACTGCGCCATGTGCAATACGGCGAGGGTAACAAGCTTGGGGTAGTCTTTCTGCTCGACGGCGTCGCTGGTTTCCTGTCCCGGAACGATCTCCATCAACGATCCGCGCGCTGCGTCAGATAGTTGATGAAGACGCGGATCACGTGTTATCTGTAATCGGTCGCGGGTTCCAGGTTCTCAGCACCCTTACGCAGATGCCCGTACATGGCATCCTCGGCAAACTCCACACACTTGAATTCCAGTAGCCTCGCGTTGTCCTCCATACGCCGATACAGCGGCATGCTGATTTTCCAGGGGCGGGTGAATACATCCGGATCTTCAATGGTGGCTTCATAGCGAATGTGGTTCGGACCCATCGCGGTATAACGTTCGGTAACCTTCAGATTTTCACCGTGAAAATTCCCCGCGCTGTCGAACCAGGTCTCGGCCACCTGATCGGAAACATCCACAACCAGAGTGTCCCCTTCCCAACGGCCAAGCGAATAGCCCATCCAGGAAGGCAGGTCTGCCTCGGTGCCGGGACGATCCATATGAATCACGCGGGTATTGCTGCCAAACTCGTAGGCAATGAAAATCTTGCTGTCGGACTGAAGAATCTGCATGGGAAACGGCATGTAGGTCGAGCGCGGTATGCCGGGGATGTAACACTTCACCCCGGGGTCAAACTTGTTCCACTCGGCACGATTCTCGTCACGCTTTGTAAGCGCCCAATCCTGATAAGGAATGGCACCACCTTCGACAACGCTCATACCAGCCGGGATACCGCCCAACGCGCCAAGCACGTTGGTTACCGGGCCTTTAGAGGCGGTGTGGCCTTCCAGATCCCAGTGCGCGGAACCGACCGCCTGCCAGATGCCATTGAGATCTGCCGGGAGGTCCGGCACCGCGGCCTGCTCGTCCACAGCCGTGTCGTCAACCTGCGAACAACCGATCAACGCGAACAACCATACGCCCAGAGCCGCTGTCACCAATAATTTAGGACGAGGTTTCATCGTGAATCTTCCGTTCCAGGTCATATGTGTACTCAAAAGGAGGCTGTTTTTCGCTTTCTCAATCGCGTTCTACAGGATCGGCCCCGTCCTTGGGCGCACCCGTGCCCGAGGAGCCCATGAAAATTCTGCGTCCATCGGAAAACGTGATATCCCGTCCGCTGCCGCGGCACAGGGGTTCGCAATCCGCATCTTTGCTCTGATAACCACGAACGATGACTTCGGTGCCCGGCAGGAGAATCTTTCGGGTCAGGCCGCCACGCAGCAACGTGTTTGGTGTTCCTCCCTCCATCATCCAGGGCTGGATGGAGCCATCTTCGAGCACCACATCCACATGCACCCAACTGTGAGGGTTGATCCACTCGACTCTGGTAATGGTGCCGCGCAACTCAAATGGTCGGTCAGCATCGAATTCCGACGAGAAAGCGTGGTGAGAATGGGTATTGATCGATACAGCCGTTGCTGCTGCCAACACCAGAAACGTGAGTAGTCTACGAGTCGCCAATTGTCCCCTCCGCCAATGCTCCCGTCCCGCAAATGCTATAACAAATGCCCCCTTACCGATAGACGGACCAAAGTGCGACGGGGAATCAGCGCGAATTTCGCGTATTGTCACGAGCGTCAGGTACGGCAGGGTGTCGTCAACGGAACCTGACATTCACTGAGGAGGTGTCATGCGCTTCACCGCATTGCTCATCGCCAATCGCGGCGAAATCGCCATCCGCATTGCCCGTGCCGCTGCCGATCTCGGCTTGCGCGCGGTGGCCGTCCATTCAGAAGATGACGCAGCAAGCCTGCACACGCGCGTTGCAGACGCAGTTCACGCACTCCCGGGCAGCGGCGCACGATCCTATCTGGATGGTGATGCGATCATTGACGCTGCAATTGCCTGCGGCTGTGATGCGATCCATCCAGGTTACGGTTTCCTGGCCGAACGTGGCGACTTTGCCCGCCGTTGTGCTGACGAGGGAATCACCTTCGTCGGGCCGGACGTAGCACACCTGGAGTTATTTGGCGATAAAACCCGTGCACGAATGGCGGCTGCTGCCGCCGATGTGCCGGTGCTGCGGGGGCTGGATCATGCCGTCTCGCTGGAAGCAGCCGGGGAATTTTTCGAATCCTTAGGCTCGGACGCCAAGATGATGATCAAAGCGATTGCCGGTGGCGGTGGCCGCGGCACACGGATGGTCACCGACAGGGGGGAGCTTGCGTCGGCGTATACCCGTTGCCGGTCGGAGGCAAAAGCAGCCTTTGGGCTCGCAGACGTTTATGTCGAAGAATTCATTTCTCGTGCCCGTCACATCGAGGTACAGATACTGGGTGATGAGAGCGGTTCCATCGTCCATCTCGGGGAGCGCGAGTGTAGTATCCAGCGTCGCCACCAAAAAGTGATCGAAGTCGCCCCCGCTCCCAACCTCGATGACGATCTGCGAAATGAGATCATCCAGGCCGCCGTTCGCTTCGCAGAAAAAGAAAGTTACAGCAACCTCGGCACGTTTGAATTCCTCGTTGACGAGTCCGAACGCAAAGATCGGCAACCGTTTGTCTTCATCGAAACGAACGCACGTTTGCAGGTTGAACACACGGTAACCGAGGCAGTTACCGGCGTTGATCTCGTTTGCGCGCAAATCCAACTTGCCGGTGGCGCATCGTTGGCCGAACTGGGGCTCACCGAACCCGGAATTGCCGAACCCCGCGGTTATGCGATCCAGGCGCGGGTGAACATGGAGACCATCGACAGCGAAGGCTCGGTGCGACCGGCCGGTGGAATTCTCACCGTGTACGAGGCGCCAAGTGGGCCAGGCATTCGTACCGATGGATTCGGTTATGCCGGATACCAGACGAACAATGCCTACGACTCGCTGCTCGCGAAGGTGATCGGACACTCGCCCGCGGCGAACCTTGAGAGCGCGGCGCGGCGAACCTCACGGGCGCTCGCCGAGTTCCGAATCGACGGGATCGGCACCAACCTTGCTTTTTTGCGCAACATACTGGCGCACGAAGATTTTCTGGCGGGCAGCTTACACACGCGTTGGGTCGACGAGCACATGGTGGAATTGGCGGCCCCCCCAACCAAACCTGTCCGTTATGTTGAGACTACACCCTCTCAAGGGGATGAGGATCGTCGCGGTTACGCAGGGGCGAGGGTCGACAGCAGCGATCCACTGGCGCTTTTTGCCCATGATGAGAAAATAAAATCGGCGGCCGCTCAATCGTCGCAACCTTCCGAAGACATCGGTGTTGCAAAACTCACCGGGCCCGAGGGTTCGGTCGGTATCAGTGCCCCCATCCAGGGCACCATCGTCTCCATCGACGTGGAAATAGGCGATCAGGTTCGATCTGGTCAACCCGTCGCCATCGTCGAAGCGATGAAGATGGAACACGTCATCACCGCCGACCGAGACGGCATCATCCGCGCCATCACCATGGCGCCGGGCGACGTTGTTCGCGAAGGCTACGCCTTCGTATACATCGAAGAAGCCGAAGTCGAGGGTGGTGAAATCGCGGCAATTCAGGAACTCGATCCTGACTACATCCGTCCCGACCTGCAGGAAATCTACGACCGCCACGCCTATACGCTGGATGAGAACCGGCCGGAGGCGGTAGCCAAGAGACGGGCACGGGGTTATCGCATGCCGCGCGAAAACATTGCACAACTGATGGATCCCGGCTCCTTCAAGGAGTACTGGCCACTGATCGTCGCCCGCCAACACCAGCGCCACGACATGGAAACCCTCCGTAAGCAAACTCCGGCCGACGGTCTGCTCGCCGGTACCGGAACCATCAACGGAGACCTGTTCGACGACGATGCCGCCAGAGCCATGGTGGTTCACTATGACTACACCGTTCTCGCCGGTACCCAGGGGGGACGCAACCACTACAAGCAGGACCGCATGTTCGAACTCGCCGAACGATTCAGAATCCCGCTGGTCCTGTTCGGCGAGGGTGGTGGTGGTCGACCTGGCGACGATCGCACCGGACCCGGTGTGGCGTTCGATACCGGTACTTTCACTCAGTTCTCGAAACTGAGCGGCCTCATTCCTCTGGTGGGCGTCACCAATGGCCGCTGCTTTGCCGGCAACACCGCTTTGCTCGCCTGCTGCGATGTGATCATTGCAACCGAGGGTTCGACCGTTGCGATGGGCGGCCCAGCGATGATCGAAGGCGGAGGGCTGGGTGTCTACACACCGGAAGAGGTCGGACCGATGTCCTTCCAGGTGCCCAACGGGGTGGTCGATATCCTGGTCAAAGACGAACAAGAGGCCGTTGTCGTCGCCAAAAAGTACTTATCCTACTTTCAAGGTTCAATCGGCCCATGGGAGGCTCACGATCAGCGACACCTGCGACACGTGGTTCCCGAAAATCGCCTGCGTCTTTACGACATGCGCGAGGTCATCGAAACCCTGGCCGATAAAAATTCGGTACTGGAAATTCGTGAAAAATTCGGCATCGGCGTGATCACCGCGTTTATCCGGGTTGAAGGTCATCCCATGGGCGTCATCGCCAACAACCCGCACCACCTTGCCGGTGCCATCGACTCCGACGGTGCCGACAAGGGTGCCCGGTTCATGCAACTCTGCGATGCGTTCGACATTCCCATGCTCAGTCTCATGGACTGCCCGGGCATCATGGTTGGCCCGGAGGTCGAGCGAACCGCCCTGGTGCGACATTCCGTGCGGATGTTCAACGCGGGCGCCAACATGACGACGCCGCTTTTCGGGGTGGTCGTTCGCAAAGCCTACGGGCTCGGCGTCCAGGCCATGTGTGGTGCTAGCGCGCTGGTCGGGTTTTTTACCGTTGCCTGGCCAACGGCCGAGTTTGCCGGCATGAACATCGAAGGATCCGTCAAACTGGGTTATCGCAAAGAACTACTTGCCATCGAAGATCCCGCAGAGCGACGCCGCGAGTTCGAGCGACGCGTGGCGCGTGCTTACGAGGGAGCCAAGGCGATCAACGCATCGGTTGGCGGTGGGCTGGACGATGTGATCGACCCGGCCGACACTCGCGACTGGATTGCCAGCAGCCTGCGCCGCTTGCCGCCGAAGCCCGTTCGAACCGGGAAAAAGTACCCGTATATCGATACCTGGTAGGAGGGGTGTTAGCTACCTGATGGGGAAATTTGCCCGTACTGGATGTGGTGAATTGGCCAGATTTTGGTCGATTTTCCCGTATCGGCTCGGCTATTTCTCGTAACCCGTTGATTTACCTGAGCAGAAGCCTTGGTACTAATATTGCATCCCCGAGATCCAGGTGAACCATCAGGGGTGTAATTCATGTTAGAGCTGACGCTTATTTTCGGTTTCGTATTAGTCGTGTTGTTCGCTTTTGTGTTGCCGATCGTAATTTACTCGATTCGCACGAATCACAAGAAGAAGATGGCCACATTTATCGCGGAAGATGGGCGCATTGATGCGCAAACGCTCGAAGAAGAGCTGATAGAGGTCAAAGAACGTGTCGCGGTGCTCGAGCGCATCGTGACCGACGGACAGTACGATCTCAACCAGGAGATTCGGCGCCTCGAATCCGTGTAGCGGTTCGATCGGGTTTCCCGTGCTGAAGACGACTAAAAGGATTGGAGGTAACGAGTGAAAACGTGGAAGTATCTGGTCGTTGTGGCTGCATTACCCCTCGCATTGGCAGGATGCGGCGCCGACGACGTAACCCTGCTGATGCCTGTCGAGACCCAGGATTGGGGCATTTATCAGAAAGTGCGAATGCCTGATGGGATGATCTGTTATGTCTATACCCCCGAAGACGGCAGCACCGGCCTGTCTTGCAGCACCGATTTCCAGTGGGCTAACGCAGAAAAGCTGGTGATTGATGCCGAGGTCGACGACGAGGACTAGTCTGCGCGGTAGAAAAGATTCCCAGCTTCGCTTTTCAGACCCGCCGCGTTCAGTTTGCCTTGATCGCCCGACTCACGCGCTGCAACGGATGCAGCGCGCCGTCCTCGCCGATGATAAATTCCGGGAACGACACTTGAGCGTTACCGAGGCTCACGGTGGCTTGATCTGTCAACGTGCCGCTTACCCCGCCGAGCGTGCCATAGGTTTTGAGTCCGAGCCGTATTTTGAGTTTGGGACTCGCCTCGTCGAGAACTTCCTGCAGACACGAGACTCCCCAGTTCTCCTGCTGACGCATCCAAGGCAGACAGAAGAAAGTGGTCAGCTGTCGCCTCGCATGACCTTCCACGTTGACGCCGGTACCGTGCCATAACCTGCCATCCCAGGCGAAAACACTGCCCGCGGGCGCCTCGATTTGAACCGCCATCTCCCGTGGGGGCGAATTCACCTGGTACTCGGGATTCCATCGATGACTGCCAGGCACAACAAACGTGCTACCCCGATTCGGAGTGAAATCGTCGAGCAACCAGAACAAATTACAGGCGGCCGGAAAATCCGCGGTGGCAGGAACCTGGCCCTGATCCCGGTGCAGGGGCTGTGGCTCCGAGGTTTGCCCATGAAAAATTCCGCCGGTGATGCTTGAAATGAGAAAGTCTTTTCCGAGCAGATAACCGGCGAGTTCATCGCTCTCGGTCTTTTCCACGAGCGCCAGAAATTCCGAGCCTTTGTTGACCATATTCGAGACAAGCTGCTTCGTCGCGCAGGCGCTCGGCGGCGCAAGTTCCCCCAGCGCTCGTTCGGCGGCGGCTTGTCGACCCAGCTTGGTTCGTAAAACGTCAAGCTCGGTCGAGCCGAGTACATCTGTCAGCAGGCAAAGTCCATACTCGGTCAGATCCAGCTTTGCCTGTTCAATGTCACAGGTGAGTTTCGGCAGGGGCAGCGCCACCGGAGGATCCAGGGGAGGCGCTGCTACGTACCGAGTTTGCCGGTGTTCAGCGGGCTGGGGCATCGTCACGGTTTCCAAAGCGAAACTCCTCTCATCGATAGTGAGATCTTGTAACCGGAGCAACCGTTTAGCAAGACCGCTCGGTCAAAATCCGCGTTATGATTGAATTCGGTCAAAACACGAAACCTGCATGCAGATCTCAAACACCCAGCGGGAGCAATTCAAAACCCTCGGGTTTACGATCGTGCCGAACGCGATCGATCCGGCCACTCTGCAAATTCTGCGTGAGCAATGTGCGTACTTCGTTGGTTATATCGACGGCAGCATGAAGGCCCGCGGCCGCGAGACCTACGGAATTACCCATCGCGGAAAACGTTATTTCATCAGCAATCGATACCGGCAAAGCCGGCACATGGCGGAATTTCTGTACAGCAAGCTGATGGCGGACGTGACGACGGCGTTTCTGGGTGAGGACGTGTACCTGTTCAACGAGCAGTGGGTGGTGAAGGGCCCCGAGCAGGGGATGAAGTTCGGCTGGCACCAGGATTCCGGTTATGTCAACACGCTCGACCCCGGCAACACCCACGCGCCCTATCTCACGTGCTGGTGCGCGCTGGATGACATGACGGAGGCCAACGGAACCATCTACGTGCTGCCCCATGACCGTGTCGGCACTCGAAACAAAGTTCTACCGCACACACGGCAATCCGGGAGCAACGACCTCATTGGCTATACCGGTGATGATCCGGGTGAGCTGATTGAAGTGACTGCCGGCAGCATCGCGGTGTTTTCGAGTACCTCGTTGCATCGTAGTACGGCCAATCGTACCGCCCACCAGCGACGCGCCTACCTTGCCCAGTACAGCAAGGAGCCCATTGCCCATTCCAGCGGTTCGCTCTGGTCCCAGGCGGTACCTTTCATAAAAGCTGGAAAGCGGGTGTACGACGCCGAACTGGACGATGGCAGTCGCTGGGTTGCCAAGCCGAAAAGTTGAAACTCACACCGACATTTCCGAAACCCGTCAAAAACCCTGCACGTTCTTTCCGCGGAAAGCGGATCCGGATTCGACAACGGCGTCCAGTGGGTACGAACTGATGCCCTGGTGGATGAAGATCGCCGCGAAGCTGGTTCTTTCCCGGATACCCCATAGTTACCAAACCTTCGCGAAACTGGGGATGTTCCGACACGGGGCCATGCAGGATTCCTCGTACGCATTGGCAGTTTTCAAAACACATTTCGAGAGATCCGAGTTTCCCGGCAAGCACGGCGGTTATACCTGCCTCGAGTTAGGCGTCGGTGACTCGGTTGCTTCCGCACTCATTGCAAGAAGTTTTGGAGCTAATAAAACCTACCTCCTGGACTCCGGGCGATACGCCATCGAGGATGTTTCCGTGTACAAAAATATTGTCCAGTCATGGCAGCAAGCACAGCTGGAAATCCAGGATCTGGACAACGTCGCTTCGTTTGACGAGTTGTTGCGGAGGGTCAAATGCGAATACCTGACCGACGGACTCTCATCGCTACGCACGATACCCGACAACAGCGTCGATTTTGTGTGGTCGCAGGCCGTTCTCGAACACATCCGTATCGGAGAATTCGATGAGACGCTGTCGGAATTGTTGCGCATCACAACACCGGGTGCCGCGTTGTCCCACCGCGTGGACTACAAGGATCATCTGGGTGGCGCGTTGGACAACCATCGATTTCCGAGCCGAGTCTGGGAGGCCGACTGGATGGCGGGTTCGGGTTTTTACACCAATCGAATTTCCCAGCCCGACATGATTCGACGATTCGAAAAAGCCGGTTTCACAGTGGAGGTTCTGCTTACCAACACATGGGACGTAGTGCCAACACCCAGACCGAAAATGGCGTCGGAATTTTCGCAAATACCCGATGAAGAACTGCTGGTTTCCGGAAGCGATTTTCTCCTGAGTCGTTAGCGACCGAGATGAGACTGTGTCCCGCAACGACCGCTGACCTCGCTCCCGCTGCCAACAAACCTCGCCCGATGTAGTACGATTCTCTCTTTCGTCCGGGACGAAGAGGTAACCATGGATCTCGCGTACAGCGTTGAGCATGAAGCGTATCGCGAACAGCTACGCAGTTTCCTGAAAAAAAACAGGAACAAATCACCTGGAACCGGCTCCGGCGCGATGGCGGCAAACGACTGGCAGCAACTGCTGATCGAAAATGGTTACGCTGCCCTCACTGTTCCCAAAGAATATGGCGGGGCAGGTCTTGCGCCCGACATTCTCAAATCACACATCCTCGCCGAAGAGTTTACGCTGGCAAAGGTTCGCCCCGGGCACAGTGGCGACAACCGGATCGTGCCGGTTCTCCTCGAACTCGGCACCGAGGAACAGAAGCAGCGTTTTATCCCACCGACCGTGCGCGGCGAGATGTTGTGGTGTCAGGGTTATTCGGAACCCGGCTCAGGCTCCGACCTCGCATCGCTACAGACCAGGGCACACGTGGACGGGGACGACTTCGTCATCAACGGCCAGAAAATCTGGACATCGGGTGCAAAAACCGCACACATGATGTTCTGTCTGGTACGTACCGAACCCGATGCGCCCAAACATCAAGGCATCAGCTATCTGCTGATTCCCATGGGCATCCCCGGCATGGAGGTGCGCCCGCTCAAGCAGATGACGGGCGACTCGATATTCAACGAGGTCTTCTTCACCGACTGCCGGGTACCGACAACGGAAATTGTCGGCAGTCGCGGAGAAGGCTGGTATGTCGCCAATGCCACGCTGAAACACGAACGCGGTGGGTTGGGCGACCCCAATCAGGCGGCAAGCCGGTTCCACGAAGTTCTCGAATTGATGAAAAACGAAACGATCGACGGCAGGCGCCTGATCGACATCCCGAGTTATCGCGACCGTGCAATGGCACTGCAGGCAAGAGTATTCGCGATGAAGTTCAATGGCATGCGGGTGTTGTCCCACAACATCAAGAACGAAGAACCCGGACTACCCCGTTGGATCGTCAAACTGCAGGGCTGCGAACTCAATCATCAAATTGCGGGACTCGCGATCGACGTCATGGGCGAACTCGGCATCCTTTACGATGAAAGTCCCTACATTCGCGACCAGGGAATGTGGCAACACCGCTACATGATGGACCTCGGTCTCATCATCGGCGGCGGTACCGCCCAGATTCAAAAAAATATCATCGGCGAGCGCGCACTCGGGTTACCTAAAGAGCCTAAGTTCGACAAGCCTATCTAGTGTCCTGTCCGGCTAATTCGTTGAATTCAGAGGGAGTAGAATTGTCAAGTACGAGGCGTGTTCCGCAGCGAATGTCTAGACCTTCGCAAGGGACACAACGCGGTAATTGGCGATTCTGCTCTCTCCCGAAGGGCGTGTCCCAAAAGACCTGCGGCGTTGTTGCGGTCCTTGGCAATGGACCCGCCATTCCCTGCGGACCACGCCTAGCCACAGGCCTTTTGGGGCGCGCTGAATTTAAACGAATTAGCCGGACAGGACACTAGGAGGAAAGCCGTGGAGTTCATGCTAAGTGAAGAACAACGCATGCTGCAGGAAAGCGTCTCTGGCTTTCTCGAATCACATTGTCCGCTCGATCGAGTACGTAGCGCGGCGGACGCAGAAGAATCGATGGCGAACGATGTTCACGCGGGTTTATGTGAGTTAGGCATTCCAGGGATTGTCATCCCGGAAGAATTTGGCGGGGTCGGCATGGGTTTCCTCGAGGCGGCACTGGTTGCCGAGGCTCTCGGTGGTGCTGTCGCACCCGTTCCCTTTACCGCCACATCGACCATGGTGCCTGTTGCGCTGTTGGCGGCTGGCAGCGAAGCCCAAAAGCAGAATTGGCTGCCAAAAATTGCCTCCGGGGAAATCTGTGTGGCCGTCGGGGTCACCGAACAACTTGGCCGCCGCGAAAGCGACGGCATCAAAGCAAAAAACGGCAGGCTGAACGGCAAGGCCATGTTCGTGCTGGAGGGAATGGAAGCTCACGGCTACCTGATTGCCGACTCGACCGGTGCGCTTCATCTGGTTGACGCCGATGCCAACGGTCTCAGCCGCACCAAGTTGAAAACCATAGACCGCACCCGTTCGGTGGCAGAGATTTCACTGGACGCGACACCCGCCGACGTGCTCCCCGGCTCGGTGTCGGATCGTGAACCGTTGCTGTCCACCATCGACGCGGGTCGCCTCATGCTCGCCGCGGACACCTTAGGCGCGGCACAAGCCATGCTCGATCAGGCAATCGCCTATGCCAAGGAACGTCGCCAGTTCAATCGGCCAATTGGATCTTTCCAGGCGGTGAAACACATGTGTGCGGAGATGGCGGCTGAACTCGAGCCCTGTCGCTCGCTTGTCTGGTACGCGGCCCACTCGGTACACGCAATGCCAACGGAAGCACGACTCATGGCATGTCATGCGAAAGCCCATCTCTCCGAGGTCGGGCAATTTGTTGCGCGCACGGCAACCGAAGTGCATGGCGGTATGGGGTTCACCGACTTGCTGGGCTTGCACTACTGGTTCAAGCGTATCGGCTTCAATCGTCAGTTACTGGGTGCGCCCGAACTGATTCGCGAAGAAGCCGCGCGCGTGCAGGGGTTGGTCAGCTAGTTCTTGAATTAGCGAAGCGATCGACCACGAGTCAGGGCAAGGCGAGCGCAACCAATTTTGCCTCTCCCCCGGCACCCAACGCCAGGGAGATGAACTGTTTTCCGTCGACCATGTAGGTCATGGGTGCACCCATGGGGAAACCCGGTAGCTCTACTTCGTGGAGGGTCTCACCGGTATTTTTGTCCAGCGCGCGCAGCAGCGGCTTGCCATCGTTTACCGCCACGAACAGCAGAGACTTCGTCAACAACGGGCTCAAAAAGGCAATCGCACCGACCGGACCAGGATCGGGAATGCCCATATCGATGATTTTCTGGCGTATTCCCTGACCGTTGGGTACCACCCACTCATAATCACCCGTATTGAGATTGATGGCGCTGATACGCCCGTAGGGTGGTTTCGTCAACGGCAGGCTTTGTGGCCCACGAATATTTCTGACCCCACCACGGACGTAGCGAAACTCCGTAACATCGGGTTGCTGCTCGACAAGCTGGACGACGACGGGCCGGGTGATGGAAGGCACGTAAAACAGTGAAGTATCCGGATCGAAGGCGGCACCCGTCCACTCGCCCCCTCCCCCATCGCCCGGCAGCTTGATAGAACCCCGTAACGAAGGGGGCGTATATAGAGGTCCATGCCTGAATTTACTGACGATCTCCAGCGCTTCGGCTCGTAGTTCCGGCGTGAAGTCGATGAGCGTATCTGCCGATATGCCCTGTAACTCGAATGGCGCAGGCCGAGTTGGGATAGGTTGAGTCTCAGCCGTGCGTTCGCCTGGAACGTCGCTCTGGGGAACGGGTTTTTCCTCAATCGGCCATACGGGTATTCCCGTTATCCGGTCCAGAACATAGACAAAGCCCTGTTTCGAAACCTGCGCGACGGCTCTGATCTGCTTGCCATCTACGGTGATGTCCACAAGGTTGGGCGCTGCGGGTAAGTCGTAGTCCCACAAGCCGTGGTGAATCATCTGAAAAAACCAGACCAGTTCACCCGTTTGCGCGTTCAGACAGACAAGGCTTTCGCCAAACAGGTTGTCACCGGGACGGTGTCCCCCATACCAATCGTTGCTCGGTGTCCCGAAGGGCAGATAAACGTATCCCAACTCGGGGTCTGCGCTCATGAGCGTCCAGACATTGGTTGCGCCGGTAACTTTCCAGGAATCGTTCTCCCAGGTTTCGTTCCCCGTTTCGCCCGGTTCCGGGATTGAATGAAATATCCACTTCTGTTTGCCGGTATTCACATCGAATCCCCTGATGTGACCCGGTGGAATATCGGATTGTTTCCTGGTTAACCACCCCTGTAGCGGCTCATCGGATACGACGGCCCCTAGAACGACTGTGTTACCGACGATGAGGGGGGCGGCGACACTCGAATATTTCGAGCGATCTATTGCGCGACCCATGCCTTGGGTCAGATCGACCCGGCCATCGTTGCCGAACGACTTGTCCGGCAATCCGGTATCGGCATCCAGCGACCACAGATAGGCGTTGTTGGTTCCCATCAATATGCGCCGCTTGTCGCCGTCGGCCCAGTAAGCCACCCCCCGATGGTTAAAACCCAGATTGGCAGGTCGGCCGGATTTCCAGGTTTCGGTATCGAAAACCCACTTCTGTTTTCCGGTCGCCGCCCCAAGCGCTGCCACACGTCCAAGGGAGGTGCTGATGTAGAGCACGTCGCCTATCTTGATCGGCGTGCTCTTGAAACCGCCCGGGGTAAACTGACGTTCGCGCGCAACCTGAGCATTGTCCGGTGAATCCCATTCCCATGCGACAGTCAGTTTCTGCACCGTTTCGCTGTTGATCTGGTCGAGGTCCGCATATTTCGAAGACCCCAGATCGTTGGCATAACTCGGCCAGTCGTAGTTGGTTTCAACCACTTCTGCCGATTGAGTTGTCGTACTGCCGAGCGCAGAAATGCACAGGACAAATGCCGCCAGGATCGTTTTCATTTTCGCCTTTTACTTGTTTTGTTACCGGCACCCACCAGCCGGGAGTCAACTCTGACTAGGAGCACCGACTCGAGTTATTGACGGCTGAGGACGCGACTGCCAGTTCCCGTCCACACCGAACAGGAACTGGCCAGTTAGACCCGGATGCGCCGCTAATTCTGGCTCAGCGTGAGCGCCGCTTCGGTTTCTGGATCATAGTCCGCATCGAGACAGATGAGGTTCAACACCCCGCCCTCAAGAGCCAGCGGCGGTATCGGGTTGTTGGACAGGCATATCTTACCGTCCGGGGTAAAGCTCATATCCCGGGTGTAGGTACCCGACAGGGGCACCGGGTAAACGACAAATCGTTCTTCACTCGGAATGAACCGATAAATTCGATCCGTCATGTTCTCGTTGAGCCAGATGTCCTGGGTCTGAGGATGTATACCCAAGGCATAGGGTGCGGGGCGGTAGCCTTCGGCGAATTCCGGCATGGGATAAATCGTGCTTTTGAATTCATCCACTTCGATGCGGGCTAACTCGCCTTCCGAATAACCCGTTACCCAGAGAATGCCTTCCTTGTCGAAGCGCATGCGCCGAGGACCCCGTACCGGCGAATCGTATTCGGTAATTTCAAACGTTTCAGGATCGACGCGGCCGATTCTGTCACCAAACAAGCGGCCATACCACATGGAGTCATCGATTGGATTGATATCGATGCCGTAAGGCTGCGTGCCACCGGAGATCCCACTGGATACTGCATCGGGAAGGTCAAGAATCGTGAACTTTCCATCGGCAGGATCAAGCCGTCCGACTTTCTCCGAACCCGCGAGCGTAAACCAGACGATACCCTTAGCATCGACGCGAATAGTGTGGGGATAAACGGCACGCGTTTCGCGAGGGATTTTGTGAGAAGCCTCCCACTGATTGGTCTCAGGGTTGAACACACCGATGCTGGTGCTCCCCGTATTCGTTACGTAGTACTTGCCATCCAACCCCATGTCCAATGAGTGGGGGCCATGCCGGTCGGTCGGATTGAAAAGGCCGACCTCACTCCCCTCATTCGGATTGCCTTCGTGAAACTTCATGGCGTCGCCACCCGCCTGCAAGATGTATTCGCTTTGGCCGGTGATCGGATCGGTAACCACCATGTGGTCCAACCCCTGATCAACCGTATAAATCAGACCGTTGGTGGGGTGGGCGATTGCGTCATGGGGTACATAAGCTTTGCTCAAAGTGTATTCATAGATCTTGGCTCGACTGAGCAGCTCATCCACAGGAAATACCGGTCGAACGGATATCGGTTTGCCGTCGAATCCCTTGGCGAGAATGACGGATCGCTCGTCTCTGAGGTCGGCATCGAAGTTGCCCACCATGCGATGCATACGCTGGATGGTGACTGCCCATGATTTTGCGTCACGAGGCACTCGAGTAAAGGGATTACCTATTTGGTGACAGGACAGACAATCCCGCTGGAATTGAAACCGATTGAACTTGGCACCGTCACCCGTTTCGAAAGGCAGGCCGCCGAAGTGGTAGGCGGCAGGAAGACTGTCCGATATTTCGACGTCATCGGTCATCGGCTGCATGACCAGATTTTCCTGCGCCCGGGTATTACCTCCGCCAAGCTCGACAGTCGTCCTGGTATCTTTGAAATACGGTAAACGTGCCCGTAACTTGAGGGTTCCCTCCAGCCCGGTTACCAGGGTGTATTTGCCTTCAGCATTGGTATAAACCGATTCTGATACGCCAGACGACTCGTCGGTCACTCTGATCAGAACCCCGTTCATGGCCTCACCGTCTGCATTTTTGACCATACCTGTCAAGGTACCGGCAGCGGCTGGAAATGCGAGAACGGCGGCGGCGAGCAAGCCAACGCCCGCGTATTTTTTGCTAATGGGAGTCTTCAAAGGAATCTTCATAAAAATCTCTCGTGAATATCCAAATGGTTTTCAATGGCGAATTTGATCGTGAGGGGAGTAAACATGCTACAGCAACGAACAAGTTTGACAAGCCGGGCCGGAGCCACCCAAAGCCCAAATGGCGCGTTTTGACCGGCGCAGGCAACAGATCGACAAGTTACCGTCACGGACGGACCCATCGGGTTCGGCGTCGTCGGGTGAGCGGTTCAAGCATCACCTCCAACCCGTTGACTTTGATCTCGACCATGACGGCCATGCAGCGAGGAAGCGTACCATCCGGAAATCCCCGATTGTGAAACCAGACCAGACAAGGCTCCGGCAGCTCGATGAGCCTGCGCCCTTTGGAACGCCCGAACGGCATCGGCTGAGTGAGGTTTGCCGGGAGTTCTTATGCGTCTGTGTCGAGCACTTCGATCGGCTTTTCTCCAGGGAACCTCTGATCCATAATGTTTTAGTCAAATCGGCGTCTCTGATCGAACCTGATTTTAAGGACCCAACATGAAATACCACCTCACCAGCTCCTTTACCTGACCCTGGGTACAACGCGCCGTGATCGTAATGCGCGTTAAGGCCGTTGAATTCGAGGTCACCTACATCGACTTGCGAGAAAAACCGGACTGGTTCCTGGAAATTTCCCCCCACGGCAAAGTCCCGGTTCTGCAGGTAGACGGCCAACCACTGTTCGAGTCCAACGCAATCGCCGAGTATCTGGATGAGGTCGTCACGCCGCGGCTCCATCCTGAAGATCCGATACTCCGGGCGCGTCATCGTGCCTGGACAGACTATGTGCCAACCTTTGCGTCGGGCTTGAGCGTCTACTACGGGAAAACTTCCGAAGTTGTCGAGCAACGGCTGGCGGATGCTCGAGCAAAGCTCGACAAGCTCACCGAGGCACTGGCGCAGGACGCACTATCCGGCCCATTTTTCGGTGGCCGGGAACTGTGTCTGGTCGACGCAGCGTACGCGCCTTTCCTGCAGCGATTCGTACTGGCGGATGGTTGGTTGAAAACAGGACTGCTGGACGAGTATCCACAGATTGCCGAGTGGTCGAGCGCGCTACTCAACGATGAGCGTGTCACCGGATCCGTGCCGGACAATTTCGAGGAAGAGTTCATCACCAATCTGCGACGACGGGAGTTGTATGTGGCCGATCTGATTCCGCAAGCCGCCGGATAACGCCGGTTGGGTCCAACAGGACGATGGACGCCACAACAGGCATTCAAGCGCTCCCTAGGAGTCCTGGCCCGGGTTGCTATACTGCCCGGCTATCTGTTTATACGAGGTTTCGGGCGTGACTCAGACTGGCTTCACCGAAGAACAGAAACAACAATTCTTTCGCGACGGCTATGTCGTGATCAGCAAGGCCGTAGGTGAGCAGATCATTCGAAAAGCGGTTGAGCTGATTACCGCCCAGCTGCCGAAGGACGAACGCAGGCTTCTGGTGCCACCAGAGTTGGCGACTCATGAGGATGTCTTGAGCTTGTTCAACGACACCTGCCTCGCGGAGATCCTGGGTAAGGAGATGGGTCCTTTTCCGGACGTGATCAGCTCGCAAGTCGCCGTAACACCGGCATTCGACACCCTCGGAGGCAAACCCGCCCCACACGTCGACGGCAGCTGGAGTGGCGCGATACCCGACAAGGCGCAAGACATCGACCAAGCCAGAGGCCGGCCGAAAGACGCGTCGAGATATTTTGGCGAGAACGACGAGCTGCGCGGCAGCAACGACGGCCAGTTATGGCAAGACCCCGACAGAACGATCTCACTCGGTAGCTACACCGCATTGGTGGGTGTTGCACTCAACGACCAGCGGCAACCGGGCAATGGACAGTTCGCAGTCCTCAAGGGAATGCACGAAGAAGTGGAAGCGTCGTTTCGAATGCAACGGGATACCGGCGGGCCAATAGGACCGGAAGGACCGGGCTGGCCACGTATCAGGACAACGGCAAGTGGAGGCACCTTTCTGAATGGCCTGCCCGCTACCGTTCGCGAACGAGTCGAACAAGCCGCAAAAAACCCCGTTCCACTTGACGGTTGGCCCTGGCCCGAGTTGACGCCGGTGCTGCTCGATCGCGGTGACGCCGTCATCGCATTACACAGTTGCCCTCATACGGCCACACCCAACTACGGCCCGAGTCCGCGTATGAATATCTATTTCCGGATACGCCGACTGCGGGAAGGTAACCCACACGAAGGGACCCGACGCGTTGGCCACGGGGTCAGCGATCATCCCGATCGAGGTTACTTCGGGCAGTTTCTGGAATACCCACCGTCGTACAACCCCTGGGAAACGTCCGTGGCCAAGCTCTGTGACCATTGGAGCGAATGGGACGGCATGCAGGAAATCGTAGCCGCCGCCCGCAGTCGGGAACTCAAGCCGTCCCACGCATAGCGGGTTGTTATTACTCCCTGAATCGAAACCTCCCGAAATTTTGAGCTGTGACGCCACTCATATGAACTCCCCCGACCTTATATATAGGGTGATCCACATTAGGGTGATCCACCCTACGCTGCATTTCGGGCGAGTCCACACGTCGTCGATAGCGGAGTTCGTCTCCGGGTAAGATCCTTTCCTCACCTTTGACCGAGGCTCAGACTCTGGACACCGACAACCCCAAGGCAATGGAAGTTTTCGACGACGTGCACGGCAACCTTCCGCGTGAAGGACCCGGCAATCGATCCTGCACACAACGAGCCCTGACGCTTGCGGCTGACACCGTCCCACCGGATGCCCGCGTGCTGGATATTGCCTGCGGCCCGGGAATGCAGACGCTGGATCTGGCAACACGGTGGCCTTCGGCAACAATCGACGCGGTCGACCGGCACCCGTCATATGTCGCCGAAGCGAAACGACGCGTCGCAGCGGCCGGATTTTCGGAGCGTATCGAAGTCTCGCGGGCGAATATGCGCGCGCTGCCGTTTGAGCCTTTGAGCTTCGATCTCATCTGGTGCGAGGGGGCCGCCTACATCATGGGCGTTGAGGAGGCGTTGTTGGCCTGGCACCCCTTGTTGAAGCGTGGAGGCGTTCTCGCGTTTTCCGAAGCGGTCTGGCTTCGCGATGACCCTCCTGCCGACCTCAGGGATTTCTGGACAGACGGTTACCCAGACATGAGCGACGTCGAACATTGTCGGGAGCTGGTGGTGAAATGTGGCTACCGGCTGGTTGGAGACTTCGTCCTGCCCGAGGCTGCCTGGTGGGACGACTACTACTTGCCCATGGAGGAACGAATCAAGAGCCTGGTATCGAAATATGGCGGCGCTTCGTTATCTATGCACGCCCTGAACGAGTGCCAGAGGGAAATCGACCTTTATCGGAGTTTCGCTGATTTTTATGGTTATGTTTTCGTGGTTGCGCGGGCTGGCGAACCCGCTATGCCGGTGAGCGGTCGCCCGACGAACTAGCGGGAGGCTATTGGGATCGACTTGCTAGACCACGACGAAGGGTGAGTTCAGAATAACCCTCGACTCGAGCTCCAGGGACTTCCGATGACAATCACCAGGAAAGTGACGATGCAGGCGAGAACAGTAGGTGGGGCTGCGGCCTTGTTACTATTGATCATGACCCTTTCTCAACCACCCATTGCACACGGCGCATCATTTGAAGCCGGTGTGGGACGGGCAGACTGCGGCGCCGTGAAACGACAAATCAGCCGGGATTGGTTCAACTTGAAAAAGTTCTTTCGACCCGATAGCGAGAACCTGAAACGTCCGAAATCTAGGGAGTTCTTTTGTGTACCCCCCGAATACACTCGGGACGCTTTTCCGCAACGCTCGGGGTCCCTGGCATTGAAGTGTTATGTGATCCAGGGTCAACATTTCTGTTGCGATTCGAGATTGCAGGCCTGCGCCGGATTGTAGGACACCACATCAGCGGGGCAATGCTGCCGCACCCCTCCCGTGCAGGTTCCTCCTGGGTCAGATGGAACAGGCACAGAAAATCAATCGGTTTGATTGCAAATTCCGGCTGTTTTTTCGCGCCCAAATTGTGAAAAAGTTGCAGATTGATCGAAATTCTCAAAAAAAACCTTTAATAACAATATCTTACAACCCAAATCAACTTTTTCTCCATTATCTTGTGAGGGCCTACTTTCGTCCGTATGATACGCGCCATAGCGGTGCGCCTTTGGAACCGCAGAACAACAATATGTTAGTAACGCTAACAGGGGACACACATGATAAAAAACCCAGCTTCACGGCGGGCTATTCGTAGCCGTGCCGCATTAGCTAGTTTCAATCAATTCATAACGCAAGTGGCAGGAGGTGCTCATGTTTGAGTTCAAGCCTAAACCTTTAGCCAGTGCCATCAGACTTGCTTCGATTGCCAGTGTTTTCGCTGCGGCAGGTGGGGCCCCCCTCGCCATGGCCGCCGATGAAGGTGCAACGATCGAGGAAGTCGTCGTCACTGGTTCTCGTATCAAACGGAAGGACTTCGTGTCCAACTCTCCGGTCTCGACTTTGGCAGGCAGTCAGTTCGCGATCACCAACACGGTAAACGTCGAAGCTTTGCTGAACGCGTTACCGCAGATGGTGCCGGGTCTCGACCGTACGTCCAATAACCCGGGCAACGGTACTGCAACAGTCAACCTGCGGGGTCTCGGTTCTGGAAGATCGCTCGTACTGATCAACGGTAAGCGGGTTATTCCCACGACAGCGGGCGGCACGGTGGACGTGAACTCGATCCCCGTCAATTTGATCGAAAACGTCGAAGTACTGACGGGTGGCGCGTCGGCCATCTACGGTTCGGACGCCGTCGCGGGCGTTGTCAACTTCATACTGAAGGACGACTTTTCGGGCGTCGCGTTCTCGTCTGGATACGAAACCACCGAAAAGGGTGATGCTGATATCTTCAGCTCGGACCTGACGATCGGTGGAAACTTCGATGACGGCCGTGGCAACATGGTCATCAATTTCCACTACACCGATCGCGAGGATCTCTTTCAGGGTGACCGCGATTTTGCCTTCTTCGCGCAGTTCGACGACGTGGATGCCAACGGCAATCCCATCCTGATCGATGGCGGTTCGACGGGTATTCCAAGCATGGCGATATTCTCCGGTGCCCTGGGGACTTTCTCGCCTGACAGCTTCGGCATTACCTTCAATCCGGACGGCTCTATCCGACCGTTCGAGACGGGACCCGTCAACGACTTCTACAACTACGCACCGGTGAACTACATCCAGTTGCCTCAAGAACGCTACCAGATAACGTCAATGGGCCACTACGACATTACCGATACTGTCGAAGTGTTTGGGATGGCCATGTTCACCTCGAGCAAAGTACCGCAGCAGTTGGCACCGACGCCGATCTTCCAGGTGAGTTCCTTTACGATTGATGGGAGCCCGTTCCTGACTGCAGAGTCCCAGCAAGTGCTGTCCGACGCGTTTGGCGACGGTGATGATCCCGACGCGAACGGTATCGATGCCACCGGCGGGGGTGCACTCTTGCGCCGGCGTCTACTCGAAGTTGGACCCCGCATCTCCGATGACGAATTCACCTCCTGGCAGTTACAGGTTGGTCTGCGCGGATCCATGAACAATTGGGATTGGGAAGTCTACGGACAAACCGGCGACGTTCGCTTCAGTAATACTCAGGAAGGAAACGTCAACCGGGATCGATTCGACCAGGCATTGCTGTTGGATCTGGTTGCCGACCCGACAGGCGGCACGTGCATGGACACGAGCAGTAGCGGTTCGACCATAGGTTGTGCGCCGATCAACATCTTCGGACAGGGCAACATCTCTGCCGCGGGTGCCGCTTTCCTCCGTGTAGCGGTTCAAGCCCATGCCATCTACGAACAGACCATATTGGGAGCATCAATCACGGGTGATACCAGCGAATGGTTCGAAATGCCGGGTGGCGCAGGTGCCATTGGAGTGGCTGCCGGTTGGGAATCAATCGACAATGACTTCGAGTTCAAGCCCTCCCAGGATCTGGCGTCCGGTCAGATCGCCGGCTTCAACGGCTCGCCGCCGGTAGCGGGAGACTTCGATGTAACCGGCTGGTTCGGGGAAGTCTACATACCGCTGGTCGCCGACAGGCCCGGAATCGAATTGCTCGATCTCGAGCTGGCCATTCGCGCCTCGGACTATTCGACGGCAGGCAACGTAGTCAGCTACAAGGTTGCCGGTTCCTACAGTCCGATGCCTGGCCTGCGCTTCAGATCGAGCTTCAACACGGCCATTCGGGCACCGAGCATCGGCGAGCTGTTTTCACCTCAGGGTGAGAACTTCCCCGGTTCTACCGACCCATGTGCCGCGGAAGGCAATCCGAGTGCGGCAGTTGCACCCATCTGCATATCTACCGGTGTACCGGCGAGTGAAGTAGGTTCGGTTGCCATCAACCTGCCAGCGGGTCAGGTCCGTGAGTTGTCTGGCGGAAACCCGGATCTCCTCGAGGAAGAAGCAGAAACGTTCTCGGTCGGCATCGTCTACTCTCCGAATTTCATCGAAGGGCTGGAGTTCAGCATCGACTACTTCGATATTGACATCGAAGAGGCCATCGCCAATTTCGGAGGTGGTGCAAACAACGTCCTGACCATCTGCTACGACCCGACCGACGCGGCTGGTGGAATCGGCTCGGAGTTCTGTAACGTGGTCAACCGTCGCCCTGACGGCACGATCGAGTTCGTTTCGGTCACAACGCAGAACGTAGCGGGTATCACATTGAAGGGCTACGATCTCATTGTCGACTATACGACGGAGTTGGCCGGTGGCTCGTTGAACGTGCATTACGTTGGCACGCGCACCACCGAGGCGGATCTCGAGCCGTTTGAAGGCGGCAGGATCATCGAGTGTGCAGGTAATTTCGGCAACGACTGTGGAGAGCCGCAGGCGAAATACAAGCACCGCATGACCGCCAACTGGATAAACGACAAGTGGGAAGCTCAGGTAAGCTGGCGTATGATCGGCGAAGTTGACGATGATGACGATGACGAAACGTTCTTCGTTGAAACGATCGACGATACGCACTACTTCGACGTAGTTGGGGCGTACCGGATCAACGAACACATAAAGGTAACCCTCGGCATCGACAACGTGCTTGATGAGGATCCACCCATTCTTGGCGATAACCAGGAGCAAGCCAACACGTGGCCTGCTACGTACGATGTCTTCGGACGAACGTACTTCGCGAGGTTGTTGATCACCTTCGAGAACTGATCGAGACAGTTGTACCAAGACGGAAACAGCAGGCTTCGGCCTGCTGTTTTTTTTGGGGCTGGTTTCTGACTATGATTCAAGGACCGATGCTTGATTGAGGCATACTAAAATCCCATGAACTCCGGGCAAGACTGGTCAGATTACTGGCTGAAAGAGGGTGTCAGTGGCGAAGTATTCGTCAACCAGCAGGGTCACAAGCCGCCGGAACTGATCGAATACTGGAACGGTATTTTTCAACAGCAGCCAGACGGGTCCAGCATTCTCGACATCGCGAGCGGTGCCGGATCTATCTATGCAGACCTTCCCGAGCATCAGCATTATCTGCATGGCACCGACATCTCCATCGAAGCTCTGAAGCTCCAAAGAACTCGCATCAAAGGCATATCGGTCACCGCAAGCAGTGCTGACAAACTGCCCTTCCCGTCAAATCAATTCGATCTGATCGTCAGTCAATTCGGAATCGAATACGCCGGAACGGCCGCGTTCCTGGAAGCGGTTCGGGTGTTGGCGCCGGGAGGCCGGATGGTTCTCCTGTGCCACTACCGAAACGGCTATATCGATTCACGAATTGCGCCTCAGCTTACGGGCGCGAGAATCGCACTCGAAACCGGTTTCACCGATAAAGCAGCGGAATTGATCAATGCCCGGTTGTCGGGAACCAGAAACGAGAGGTTCCAACGCGCGAAACAGGCATTCATCGATTGTGAGCGCAAACTGGCGGCATGCCTCGATAAACGCTCGGAAGGTATACACGTACACCTTTATCAGGGGTTCAAAAAGATGTATGAGAACTACCTGAATTACGAAGAAGAGGACATTCGCAGTTGGCTGAGCAACGTACAGGTAGAAATCCAGACATCCGTCGGCCGGTTGTCCGCGATGGATAAAGCCACCATGACCGAAGCCGAGATCGCTACCATATGTCAGGCACTCTTACAGGCGGGTTGCCAGAAGGCGACGTTTGAGTCGTTCATTACGTCACGTCACGAGCTTCCCTTCGCCTGGAGTCTGAGCGCAGTAAAATGAACACGGAGGAGGCCATCGCACGCGCCCACGCCGCATTCGAACGCCGGGATTTTTCGACGGCACGACGCCTGCTCGGCGCCCTCGACCATCCTCGAGCCTTTCATCTCTTGGGCCTGATCGAACGGCGCAGCGGCAACCTGAATGCCGCGGCTGTCTGGCTGGAAAAAGCGGCAGGTGCACAGGGCGAAGACCACGAACTCGCTCACAATCGGGGACTGGTGGCAAAACAACTGGGACAACTCGACGTCGCCGAGCAACACTTTCTCCGATCAATCGAACTGAAAACCGACTTCAGCCAAGCTTATGCGAGCCTGGGTCGGTTGATGATCGATCTGGAGCGATGGGACGAAGCGGCTTCACTGTATCGGCAACACCTCCAGCTGGACCCGCAAAGCGTAACCGGCCGCTACGGCTCAGGAATCGTACAACTCGAAACCGGTTCGCCGGCGGAAGCGGAGGCTCTGTTTGACGCTCTGATTCTGGAAGAGACGGATCGCCCCGCTATCCGTTTCATGCGCGGGCGCGCGCGCCTGGAACTCGGTGAGTTGGACACAGCCCTCGCTGACCTGCAGTCCTCCCACGCGAGTGAGCCTACCGTTTTGAGTTTCCGCGCACTCGCTAATCAATACTGGATGAGAGGACAGGACGAGCAATTCACCGCACTGATCGAGTCGTCTGCCAGCCATCCAGAATTGATACCCGTAGCGGCGGAGGCGTTACGTCAGAGCGAGCAACCCGAAGCCGGGCTCGCCCACCTGAGTTCGCTCTCAACCAGCGCCACTTTGGCGGCTGACTGCGCAGGCGTTAGAAGCATGTGCGAAATTGATTGCGGGAAAGCGAAGCGCGCCGAACTCAGCGCACGAGCCTGCATCGAAGCGGGTAGTGCTAATCTGGTCGTACAAGGGGCGCTGATCGTATCGTTGCTGATGCAAGGTCGCGCAGAACAAGCCCTTGTCGAAATTCAGCGCCGCAGATCAGCGGAACCTCTGGGACAACATTGGATTGGCTACGAAACTATCGCGTATCGGTTGATGGGTTCGACCAAATATCGACAACTTGCCGACCCCAACGACGTTGTGCGCATTTACGAAATCCCTACGCCACGAGGTTTTGACAACGTAGCAAGTTTCAACGATGAGTTCGCAACGCTTCTGAATAAATACCATCGCTATCGGCGTCGTCCGCTGGATCAATCTCTCCGTCATGGAACACAGAGTTACCGGAACCTGGTGAACATCGCTGATCCTGTGTTCGACGCGTATTTTGCGGCACTGGACGGGCCGATCTCGGACTATCTCGAGCAAATGGGTCGTTCGAACGAACACCCTCTATCGATGCGCAATACCGGTAGCTATCAAATCGCCGATTGTTGGTCGGTACGACTTGGTACAGGTGGCTACCATACGGATCACGTTCACCCCAGGGGTTGGATCAGTTCCTCATACTACGTTTCAGTCCCCGATTCAGAAGGTAGCCAAGAGTCGATTTCAGGTGGCTCGATCAGGTTTGGACACCCGCCGTTTCCTATGCAGCCAGAAATCTCGGCAGAAAAGTGGATCCAACCCAAAGCGGGAATGGTGGTACTTTTCCCATCGTACTTGTGGCACGGCACTGAACCCATTTCAGGCGGATGTCGAGTTACCGCCCCCTTCGACGTACTACCGGCTTGAATCCTGGCTTAGAATGATTGAGATTATTTTTGGGGCTGGCAAATGTTAAATCCGAATCTTGATGGAGGCGCGTTAGGTCGGATATATCGACAGGACCAGCGGGTCCGAGTTGAGGGGTTGCTGGAATCCGGTTTTGCCGATGACGTGCTCAAAAGCCTGCACAGCGAACTGAAATATGACTATGTCCTATTCAGCCAGGATAAGAATCAGGTGTTGAGTGAAGACCAAATGAACGCTATGGATCAGGTGGGACGCCAGAATCTGCAACAGGATCTGTTGCAGTTGGCGACTCAGGGCATCGGTTTTTTCTACACTGCTTATCGTATGGATGGCGAAAACGAACAGCGCGCACCGGCAATTTTGAAATCACTATTTTCGTTGATGAACAACAATCAGATGCTGAACCTGATTCGCGAAATAACAGGCGTTAAAAACCTGGCCAGTGCCTCTGGCCAGTTTACTCGTTATAGACCGGGAAATTACCTGACACGACACTCGGACGACATTACCCAGGAGTCACGCCAGATCGCTTACGTTCTCAACTTTACCAAACACTGGCATCCCGATTGGGGTGGTCTGCTGCAGTTTTACCAAAAAGACGGCACTCCCCGTGATGCGTGGGAACCGAGATTCAACAGTCTGTATCTGTTCGATGTACAACACGTTCACTCGGTCACCTACGTGACGCCTTATGCCGCAGCACCCAGGTATGCGCTAACAGGTTGGTTCAGGCGCGGAGAAGACAAGTAACTTGAACTGACATCTCCAGTCAAAGCACCGCGCCCGGCTGGTCCGAAAATTTCAGCACGTGAGCACGCCGAAGGTGCCGGATGATGCTCTTGAACGTTGCCTCGTCAACGGGCGTCGTTTTCCGCACTGCGTCCAGAATCTGCTGTGCTGTGTGCTGGCCATCCGCCAACTGCACAATGGGCAACGCGATTTGCGGTAGAAACTGCGACGCACTGCCCCACGGTGTTTCGACATCCAGAGTAATGGACGAATGGGGCGCAATTTTGATCTCTTTCGGGTCGTCTACCATCGATTTGCCAACCCGGTATCTGATCTTCGTAACAAGCGGGAATAAATCCAATATCGACTTAAATGCGGCGGAACGTTTCACCAGCCGATCTTCGAGAAAACAATAATCAAGATCCGTATAAAGTAAACACCAGAGTGCGTCTTCCGGCGTTTCGACGATCGGTTCCCCCATCACGTTGAATGACGTGTTGACAATTATTGGAACCCCTGTCTTGTGAAAATACCGGATCACGAGATCGTAGAGACCTGGATAGTCCTTCGCGTTCAGTGTCTGTAGACGACCCGTTCCGTCTTCATGCACAACGGCGGGAACAACCTCTGCCATGTCTTTCCGGAAGGGAAACGTCCGCAGCATCAGAGGGCTTGTCGGCGCTATCGACGGCACGTCGAACCAATTCGCTGTTTCCTCTTCCAGCACCAATGGTGCGAAGGGCCGAAACGCTTCGCGATGTTTCACCCTGGCATTGAGCCTCGTTTTAGTCTGTTGCGATCGAGCATCGGACAGAATGCTTCTCTGGCCCAGTGCCCGCGGTCCAAGCTCCGAACCCCCGGAGAACCAGCCGATAATTTTTCCCTCCGCCAGCAATTCGACGACGGAGTGAACCGGGTCTTCGGTTGCAACCACCTCGACACAAGGTGTTGTGGATATTGCCCGATCGATCTCGCTGGTAAGGTAGGTGCGGCCGACGGAGTCGTTATTGTGCCGAACGGGTCGATGTACTTTGCCCAGTTGCCACAAACCGTAGTAGGCGGCACCTATGGCTGTACCGCTGTCTTCGGCTGCAGCCATGATGTATACATCATCAAAATACGAGCGCTGAACAATCTGCTCGTTGGTAATCGCATTCAGTGCAACACCGCCCGCATAACACAGGTTCGGCATCGAGGTGAGTTCGCTGGTGTGTTCAACCAGATAGAAAATTGAATCTTCCAGCGCATGCTGCACGGAGGTGGCAAGGTCCTGGTTCTCACGCTGGTTTTCCGGCCAATGGGCGACGTTGGCATAGCGTTTGACGATTTTATCGCTGAACAAAAACCGCCCGTCTTCACTTATCGTAAAAAAATCTTCTGTCGGATAACTATGTCTGCCGAACGCTGCAAGCCCCATGACTTTACCGGCATCCATGGCATCCCCGAAAATCTGGTGCGACACGGACGAATACATGCCGCCGATACTCCCGAAAGTCTGCATCGGTTGACCTCGCCGCAGATTCTTCAAATCGGGCATCCATTCACCGAGGTGCTTTTCGACACAACGAATTTCTGTACCGTTGGCAACGTAAATGGTAATGGTCTCCGCCCAGCGGCGAAGGTCGGGTACCGTGGAACGCTTGACGTTGATCAGTTCCGAAGGTGGCAACGAGTCGGCCAGCCCTCCTTGACCGTCGACGACCAGTACGGCACTTTCTTGAAATCCCGACAGAGCAAACACACCTGCCGCATGGGCAAGATGGTGCGGTATCGTAATAAGTTTGGTGGGGCGATCCTGCGCGACGACACCGGTACCGACAACCACGTCACCGCTGAAGTAGGCGCCGACCACAATGTCCAGGTCCTTTGCCTCGATGCCGCCCGCCTCAAGGCAATAGCGAAACGCAAGGCTCTCATCGAGTCGTCCTAATCTGGCCCGCTTGATCCCGGTCAGGCGCTCTTCTTGAACGGCAGCGATGATTTTGTCGCCCTGTAAAAGGCAGACGGCACCATTATGAGTGGCGCAGTACCCGAGTATCCAAGGCTCGCTCATAGGTTATTCCTCATGAGACAAGAGGATAGTAAAAACAAACGTGCTAATCGAGTGAGTGTCTTGGTATCGGAATCACTGCCGCAAAAAAACGGATGGCTCTGAGAACCATCCGTTCAAGAACGCAAGACGATGAGAGAGTCATCTCGTGCTTGCTGAAGCACGCTAACAGGGGTGTTACGCGCTTATGACATTACTGCGATTACCGCGATGCGACAGACGCTGCGTGGCCGCCCGTCTGGTAAAAAGCGGTGAGGGTCGAATCGTTGATTTTCTCGACGATCTCTTCTTCGATGCCTTTAACGCAGGCCCGCTTACCGGCAAGAGAGCTCGTTCGCGCATGACAGTACGAACGGGCGTAACGTTCAATCTGGGAATGCAGCGCTTCGATTCCCGTCGGGGACGACATATGGCTGACGTCGTAATTGAAACGATTGGTGGAAGCGAAAGCGGAAACCGAAAACGCGAGCAAAATCAGGGGGAGGGTAAATCTTTTCATTGGAACTCCGATGTGTGTCTGTACATCAATAGATGCGGCAACTCGAAAAAAGGTTGCGCAGCGGAAGCAATTTCTTTATCTGGCGGGTCAGACCAATCGAATCCAGGTCGAAACCGAAGATTCCATCCCGAGCTTGTCGTCGGTCACTTTGTGGTCCATATTGAATTTGATCGTATGTAGGACAGTTGGATTTTTAGACGATGGCTATCAGCAACTACAAAGTAGAACCACTCTTTGCCGAACCGTACTTCAGAGCGGACATCAGTCACGCTATCAGCGAGGAGCAGAGAGATTTCATTAAAAATCTGAAGATGATCGTAAACAGGACCAATCTAATTTCGGAAAACCTCTACATTTTCGATGAACCCGAACTGGAAAGTATCAAGACAGCCGTACAGGAAGCGCTGGATATTTACGCGACAGAAGTGATGGGCATTACCCAAACGCTTTTCGTCACTCAATCATGGTCGTTGATCAACCACCCCAACGTCGGCATGCACGGCCATTCCCATTCTAATTCTCTGGTATCAGGGTCCTTGTATTTTTGTGAAATGCCTACGCCAACGGCTAGTATGGTTTTTGACAAGCACAAAGCCTATCAACAACTGGAACTCAATCCCGAAAAGGATAAGCAGAACATTTATAACACGCCGTTGAACATCGTTACGCCCAGGGCAAACGAGATCATTCTGTTTTCTTCCGGACTTCAACATTTCGTCGAACCAAACGGTTCAAGCGAGCCGAGATATTCAATCGCGTTCAATAGTTTCATCAAAGGGAAACTAGGTAGTTATCGAGACGTTTCAGAGCTGACTCTTCGATGATGCGCACAGGTGACGGGTTGGGCTTTGAGACGGATCAAGGCTCGTAGTTCACAGGGGCCACCATCGGCTCTGGCACACTGGTCTTGACGACCACCCTGGGTACCGCGGCGCTAAGGCGATGAGATTGCCGTTTTCGACACACATCGCTGTCACGACGATTGTCGCTTTTGTATGTGTGCCTGCGCCAAGCAAGGCCGAAGAAAAGCAGGTAATCGAGGAGATCGTCGTTACCGCCCGTCAGCAGTCCGAAACGCTCCGGGACGTACCGGTAACGGTTACCGTCTTCAGCGAGGATGATCTGGATCGTTACAACATCAGCACGCTCACCGAAGCATCCAAGCTCGTACCCAATTTCCAGATCAACCACGGTGGCTCGGGTAACGGTTCGAACCTGTTCCTGCGTGGTGTTGGTTCCAGTTCCATCAGCGCCGCATTCGACCAGTCCGTCGCGATCAATATCGACGGTGTCGTCGTCAACATCGGCCGGTTCATTCATAATGCCTACCTCGATATGAGGCAACTCGAGATCCTGAAAGGTCCACAAAGCCTCTACTTTGGGAAAAGCGCAACCGCGGGCGTGGTTTCGATAACCTCAAACGACCCAGGGGACGCATTCGAGGCGGAGGTCGTGGCGGGTTATGAATTCGAACACAAGCAAACCTTCACGGAATTCATCTTGTCCGGTCCGCTCAGCGATTCGTTCGGTGTTCGCCTCGCTGTTGGTTTTACCGAATCAAAGGAGCTTTTCAAGAACCTCGCTCCCGTGGCGGAAAACGACTGGCGCGGGGAGGACTCTCTCAATGCGCGACTGACGTTGATTTGGGAACCCACCGACGCGTTGCACCTGCGATTCAAATTCGCCTACTCCAGGTATGAAAACGATGGCGCCAACGGTCGCTCTGAAGAATTCTGCCCGGAAGGCACCGTGCAGCCAACAAGCGTTTTAGAAAACGGGATCATCCTACCCGGTACGGATGACTGCGTCTTGAACGGCAATACCTCGATCAACGATCTGCTCCCCATCCTCGCCACCGGTAATCCCGGAGCCAACGGCGGTGTACCCTATCTCGACCAGGACACCTACATGACGTCGTTGCAATTGGACTGGGATATAAACGAAACGTGGTCGTTGACGTCGATAACCGCTTTTACCGATCTCGACCATATTGAGTTCGACGTTTACGATTACAACGCGGGCGTATTCGGTGGCACCCACCGCAATGGCTATGAAAGCTTCTCAGAGGAGTTTCGACTCGCGAGCAACTTCGATGGACCGTTGAATTTTCTTGCGGGGTTCTATTACCAAGACGTCGAACAACGGTTTCTCGCCTACCAATACGCCGTAAACATCGGGCTCGTAGCTTTGGATCCCATCACCGGGCGCGGCTACGACTACAACAAAAACCACTTTCTCGATACCAGAGTGATCTCTATGTTCCTCGCTGGGTACTGGGACCTCACCGACAACGTAGAGCTGACCGCGGGCTTGCGCTACACCAAGGAGGAAAAAGATGGTCACATTACCATTCCCTACGTTCACCTGTTCTTACAGGACACCTTCGCAGCGCCCGCTTTCATCGGCGGCCTGAAATTCGATGACGAAAACGTCTCGCCGGAGGTGGCCGTCAACTGGCATGTCACCGATGATGTCAGCCTGTTTGCTTCCTACAAAGAAGCATTCAAGTCCGGCGGTATCGACAACAGCGCGCTGCCGACAGCATCGCTCAATCCTGCCACCAATCCCGATTTTCCGGATTTTCTGATCTACCAATCGGAACAAGCTGACGGGTTCGAGGTTGGCATGAAAGCGAACCTTCTGGCCGGCGCGATGCGGTTCAACGCCACTGCGTTTACCTACACCTACTCGGATCTGCAAACTCAATTATTCGACTCTGCTGCCATCCAGTTCACCACGCTCAACGCGAGCGAGTTACGTACGCGCGGCGTCGAGGCTGACGTGTTGTGGGTCACTGCCCTGGAAGGGCTGACGTTACGCGGAGCCATCGCATTGACCAACGCCGAATATACCGACGATTTCTTCAACACCGATGGACAAAATCTGAACGGCGAAGACGTGGCACGCAACACCGACCTAGCGGGTTTTATCGGCTTGACCTATGACCGCAGCATGAGCCGCAATTGGCGACTGAGTTTTTCCCTGGATGCTCGTTACAGCGACGGTTATTCGCTGATGTCGACACTCGATCCATACACTCAAGCGAGCTACTGGGTCATCGATGCGGCGCTCCGTTTCTACTCCGCCGACCAGCGTTTCGAGGTTTCGTTCATTGGTCGCAACCTGGGCGATGAGATCTACGCATTCTCGAGCGGCAACCGTCCCGGTGCCTGTGTCGGCGCAGATCCAACCAACCCCGACCCCGCGCAAAGATGTGTCAGCGATCCATTGAACATAGAGCAAGATCAGGTGGTTACGACATCACTCGGCGCGCAGTACACGTTGCAGGTACGCATACGCTGGTAGACCCCGCCCAGTTCACGAGTGTCTAGTTCGGCGGAGGATGTTCCGGCGTGTAGCCCACCAGATCAGGATTGATCCGTAACCCTTGTTCTTTGCCAAACAGACGCAGGTATGCCCGCCAGCTTGGCATCACCAGGTCGATACCCGCACTGTTGGTTTCTTCGTAGTGACCTTCCGAGTGGCCATACAGCTGGCCGAACATCGCGCCGTAACGACAGGAAGCCAATACCAGTTCTTCCATGGGATCTTGTGGCAGTGCGGCTGACTCGATCAACCGCTTGCAGCGAGTTCCGGAAACCTCGTCAGGCCACTCTATCAAACCGGACGCATGGAGTGCCGCGCAGCTACCTGCTTCGGCCAGTCGGTCGGCAACGCAAGGTATTCGCACATCGGACAGCGGTACCCAATAACCCAGCTCATCGTTTCCAAGTCCGATGCCCATCACAAAATCATCGTCAATGAGGCTGGTGATGTACCCTGGAATCCTGTAGTCCGCGCCTCGGGCGTTCTGACCAACCGGCCCTCGATACCAGTTTGACGGGTTGTCATCAAAACCCCGTGGCAAGCCAATGAGAAGTTCCGGAGGAAATTCACCCGGCATGAAAACAATGCCGCTGTTTTCATCGATGGTGAGGTAGCCCACCTCAGATCGGATGAAATCTCCCGAGCGTATGGATCCTGCGACCGGATCTTCAATCACCGCCCCTTCATCGCTGCGACAGCTAACGTCGTTGGGTTCACCTGTGCAATGAAAGAGTTCTCGAGCCTTCCAACCCAATTGACCCGCTGCCATCGCCACCTTGAAGCCAACTTGATAAAGCCGGGCGTAGAACGATTCTGAGCGCCAAGCCAGCGCGGGTGACAGAACGTCATTGGAATCTGCGACTAACTCAATGACAAAACGGGCCAACTGGTTACCAACCACCTCGGCTTTTACGAAGTTTTTATCGAGATAGTCATCCGCCCCCCGAATTGGCCGCGCACCCGCCGGAATCGTCCACCCGTCACCCACGCCAGTTTCATCGGTCACCGACCAGACCGGCGCCGCACCCGGCCCGATCTGGCTGCCAATGGCGCCGACAAAATACAAAACCTCCCCGCCCAACGCGGCAACCAGTGCGCCACGCAATTCGCCAGGGTAGTCGGCGGTGATGTATCGGCCTTCAGCACTACATTGTTCATCGGACCAATCCTGTTCTGTACAGATTCCGTCGAGATCAACGGGTGGCGCCCAGCCGAGTGTGGATTCCACATGGGAATTCCACTGCACCACGGTGGCAATGGTCTGATTCGAAGCCTGTGCTCGCACATGCATGACATGAACGGTGGGATCGATAATGACCGGGTCACGCACGTCGTTGATGCCAAACCGGAAATCCCCCTGTGCCAGAGCTATCCTCGCAGGCTGCACCTTGTCGACCGCCTCGACTATGGCCGTCGCAACGTTGCCCGCCATGAGTTCGTACCAATCATGGTTAACGGAAAATAAAGTACCTGGTCCGTGATGATTATGGGTGGTGGCGATCAGAATCTCTGCGCCCACCCAGGCCGAGGGTAGTTTTGTCCTGGCCAATTCGACAATCGCTGCGGCGTCATTGGCGGGGATCATGTATACGTCCGCCGCGACCAGCACAAGGCGGGTTGCACCTTGCCTCAATGCCAGGACCGTGCTGCGAATGTCGTCATGCACCCAGGCCGCATCGGCCCTGCCGTTGTCTATGTCAATCTGTCCTTGATCAAACTCGACCACATAAACGCCCGGAGAAAACGGATCGACGGGTTCGGTAATGTGGTCGAGTTTCATGAGGTAATCATGGCTTCCCGCCACGGTGGGAAGCAGACTGACGCTGGCCGCCCCCGCCCAAAGCTCCGTCTGGGAAGTTGCGCTTCCGATGTTGTCTGGTTCGTCAGAGCACCCACCAGACACAAGGCAGCAAAGCACGACCAGGCCGATTCCCTTCATGAAGCTTCTCCTTCTCAGTTCGAATCGTCCAGGGCAAAAACCAGAATAGCGGCCCCTCCTTTGGGTGGGTCTTCCACTTCGATACCTCTACCGAGTGCAAAGTCGCGGTACATCCTCGACCAGTCTCTCGCAACATTGTTCGGCTGACCGACGACAACGGCGAGATATTGTTTGCCTTCGACGCGGTAGGTTACGAGACCTGAACCGGGAAGGTCGGAAAGTGCAACCTGCCACAACAGTTTGCCGCTCGTCTGATCAAAAGCCTTGAGCGACGGATCCAGATCGCCGAAAAAAACCAATCCGCCGGCAGTCGCGAGCGTCGCGCTCACCAGAGGGGTTGGTTGGCGGTAACTCCAGGCTAACTGCCGGTTGGCAAGATCGACCGCCTGAAGACGGCCCATGTTGCCGTCACTACTGACCGGGTGTGGACGCATGCTCAGCCCGACACCCGAGGTGAGCAATCCCTTGAAGCCTTCGGGTCCCCCAGTCATACATCCTTCGGTGAGCGGCAGGTACAACATGAACGTGTGAGGATTGTAGGAAGTGGGTGGCCAGCTTCTTGCGCCAACGGCGGTTGGGCAAATCAATCGTGTTTCCGTCAAACTGGGCACGGTGTCGGGATTGATGGTCTTGACACCGGTTACCGGGTCGATGGAAGCAACCACGTTCTGTAACCCTAAATCGATAGAGAACAGATACTCACCGGTTGCCGCGTCAAGCGCATCGAGAATGGCCATCTTGCCGACAGTAAAAACCACCTTTCTCATCACACCATTGACAGGCAGATTCACGATTTGACGCTCGAAAGCCCAATCAAGATCCCATTGATCGTTCGCCAGGTGTTGATAGTGCCAGACGAGTTCCCCGGTTTCAGGGTTGAGGGCAATTGTCGCATTGGTATACAGGGCATCATTGTTGACGCCCTCCATGTTCACCGGATGTAACAGCGGGCCTGTGTCGTAAGTCGGCGCCGCACCGAAATACACCAGGTTCAGTTCGGCATCGTAACTACCGGTTACCCATACCGAACCACCGTTGCGTTGTTCCAGCGTCAAATTGTTCCAGGTGTGTCCCCCAGGCTCTCCGGGTCTGGCGACTGTGTTGAAGCGCCAGGCCTCAACACCGGTATCGATATCCAGGGCGACGATGAAACTCCCTTTGGGAACTCGAAAGGACATGATTCCCTGGATGACTTTATTACCTGCAACGAGAGGTGCGCTTCTCAGTTGATAGCGTTCGCTCATCGGTGATTCGGTGGTAATGGCATGGTCCCAGATCAGTTCACCCGTTTTGGCATTCAAGGCCAACACGTGTAGATCGGAAGTGGGCACCAGCACCTTGTCGCCGTGCAGCGCAATACCCATCTTCTTACTGGAACGAGACTGAGGCTCGTACTGATAGCGCCACAGTACCCGCCCATCGGAGGCATCCAGCGCAAGCACCGTGTCCGGATAGGTGTGGAAGAACATCACACCCTGATAAACCAACGGCGAAGGCATGTTGTCACCCGCGCGCAGCGGTGCGCTCCACGCGAGTTTGAGATCGGCCACGGTGTTTTTGTTGATCTGCTGTAGCGGACTGAAACCATGGCTGTCGTATGTTCGCCGCCAAATCAACCAGTCATCGGGAGAAGGATCATTCAGCATCTCATCGGTTACAGTCGCCAGATCACTCAGCAATTCCGATTTTCGCGCCGCGCCAGCGGTTGATCCAATAGCGCGAGCCTGGTTTCCCGGAATTGCTGGAACGATAAAACCAACCAGAGAAGTTGCATCCATGGGTGATGCGTCATCGCCCGACATGCCGATGCCGTTTTGCTGCAGCACATAGGCGAGAATATCGGTGTAAGTTTCTTCCGCCAGGCTACCCGGATCGGCAACCGGCTGGAGAGGCATTCGACGCATGTGAGAAAACAGCACATCGGCGGACTTGCCGGACCACTGAACCACAAACCGCTCACCGGCGAGGCTTGGTGCAAGAGCCAGTCCTTCGAGGGTTGGCCCGTGGCAGGAGGCACAATACTGGTCGTACGCGGTTTTCCCGGCGACGGCCTGAGTCGAGGTAAAACCCGCCCCGGGTTCACGACTCACCTGAGCCATGCCGTCAAAATGCCATGAAGCCAGCAGAACAAACAGCACCGGGGAAAATCCTGAGTTCCGTAGCGTCTTACCGCTGCAGAGTTTGGCAACTCTATGCATCGTGGCAATCCTGTTCACGTCAACTCGGTCCACCTTCGGGTAGGCTACAGGTCAGAAGTATCTTCAGGTACGATAATAACTGTAAACAAGGAATGGGACATAATGCGGTCTTCGTATCCCTGGTGGGAAACTACCGAACCGGAAGGCGTAATCGAACCGCAATAATCGCGCACCGAGGGTGACGGTGCCGCTCAGTACGCACAGGAGAATACCCATCTGGCTAAAGCGCGATACAAGGCTCCCGCGTTCGACGCCGGCAATGGTTTCTCAGTCAATGTAATGAACGCTCCAGCTAAAAAACCGCCCGTGGTATGGGACCCTTTGCTGCGAACGTTCCATTGGTCACTCGCCTTTTTTTTCTTCCTCGCTTATCTGTTCGAAAGCGATAAGTTAGGCATGCACAGCCATGCCGGATATACGGTAACTTTGCTGGTATTGTTTCGTCTTGTGTGGGGTTTCATCGGTCCCAGGCATGCACTTTTCACTGACTTTGTCACCCCGCCAGGGCAGGTCTACACCTATTTGAGGCAGCTTTTTTATCGCACGGCCAAACGCCATGTGGGTCACAATCCGGTGGGTGCGGCCATGATTCTCACCCTACTGGTCAGCTTGCTGATAACGGCATTTACCGGAATGTGTCTGTTTGCAATGGAGGGAAGTGGTCCTCTGGTAAATACCTTGGTAGCCTCGTGGCCAGGACATGTAGTGGAGGACATTCATGAGTTTTCTTCGAACTTCACGCTCGTACTGATCATCGTCCACGTGGTTGGCGTGTTGCTCACCGGACTCGTGCACAAGGAAAACCTGATCAAAGCCATGATAACGGGCGAAAAACAACCGGATCTCGATTTCCCCGCCAATCGTCCCGACGAGCCATATCATGGGCAAAACACATGAAAGCGACCCTTCTTCATGTGTCCGTCGCGGCCATCATGATGTTGCAACTGCCGCTATCCGAGGCATACGCCTCTGAAACGACGAAGGCCATGTTGGCAGAGTTCAAGGCAGACGCTGCCCGGCCATTCTCTTCGGAAGCAGGAAACGCGGCCTGGACCAGGGATTCGGATGGCAGAAGCTGTACAAGCTGTCATACCGATTCTGTGCTCGCACCAGGCAGGCACGTGCGCACCGGAAAGGTCATTGAGCCGATGGCACCTTCGGTAAATTCACAGCGGCTCACCGACCGGAAAAAAATCAACAAGTGGTTCTTACGGAATTGCAAATGGACTTTCGCTCGAGAGTGTACAGCACAGGAAAAAGGTGACATCTTGTTGTGGCTGAGTGAGCAATAGCCGGACGAATGGTATGAATGCAGACATGAACAAGACGCGATGGTCCATCGGGTCTGTACTGCTGGGCGCTGTGTTGGTGTTCGGGCTCTATGGAATCATCATCAACGCCTCAGAGGGTGAAGATGAGCTGTTTGAGACCGACGCTGTCTATATCGACGAGTGCGGTGCTTGTCATCTGGCCTACCCCCCCGGCTTGTTACCCGTCCAGAGTTGGCAGGGCATCATGTCAGGCCTTGAAGATCACTTTGGCGAAAGCGCAGAAACAGATGAAGAAACGGCAACCCATATCGCCAACTACCTGGAGCGCGTCGCATTGCAAAAAGGTAAACCTTCTCCAATGAGTCAAATGTTGAGAAACATGCCCGACGATCCGCCCCTGCGGATTACGGAATTTCCGGCTTTTATTACCGCGCATGCCGAGATACCCATACAACTGCAGGTCGAAAAGCTCGATGAGGGGTTTTTGAGCCCCTGTGCCGACTGTCATCGGCAGGCGGCGAGCGGGCGGTTTGACAAAGAACTGCTACATCCTGGCTATGGGCCCAAAGTCTGGGCCGACGACAACTAGCCTGGGTTATTCATGCACAAGCTACTGCGGTCGCCGATAGCAGCAAAACGTCGGGCCTCGCAGGCGGGCGTGCTCCTTCCGGGTGCTCTGGCAGTTTGCACCGCAAACTGCGCGACCCCAACCTCGCTACGCTTCTTCATGAATAATCCGGGCTAGTGGCCTCATTTCGAGGACCGGTGCTAAATTATCCGTTCCTCGACCAGGCGATCGA
>JACZXA010000305.1 GCA_022571865.1 Pseudomonadota bacterium | reverse complement strand
CCTGGCACTTACGAGAAGCTATCGGCGGGGACGCGAATCGCTACCGACGGGTGGTGTTCAATGAGATCACCCGCAAAGCAATAAAAGAGGCTTTCGAGGCGCCGACCGATCTGGATATGAACCAGGTCAATGCCCAGCAGACGAGAAGGTTCCTGGATCGTGTGGTGGGTTTTGAACTCTCTCCGTTGTTGTGGGCGAAGGTTGCACGAGGTTTATCCGCAGGTCGCGTGCAGTCCGTCGCTGTGCGGTTGGTCGTCGAGCGCGAACGAGAGATTCGTGGATTTATTCCTGAAGAGTATTGGGAGTGTTTTGCCGACCTGCAACGTCAAGGGGGTGACCCATCGGTTCGCTTCCAAGTAGCCAAGGATGGTGGAGAAAACTACCGCCCTGATAACGAGACGGATGCGAGCAGAGCGCTCGAGCGTCTTAAACAACGTTCTTTTTCCGTAAAGAGCCGTGAAGATCGGCCTACCAGAACTAAACCAAACGCACCTTTCATCACCTCAACGCTCCAACAGGGAGCCAGTACGCGACTTGGCTTCGGTGTCAAGAAGACGATGACGCTTGCCCAGCGACTCTATGAAGCGGGTTACATCACTTATATGCGCACAGATTCTACGAACTTGGGCGCTGAAGCACTCGCGTCATGCCGTACCCACATCAAAGACAAGTTCGGCAATGACTACCTGCCAAGGAAAGCGAACACCTACGCCAGCAAAAAGGCGGCCCAGGAAGCGCACGAAGCCATTCGACCTTCAAACGTTGGCACGCTGGCTGAATTTCTGACCGGCGTCGATGACGATGCGGTCCGGCTATACGATCTCATCTGGCGCCAGTTTGTCGCCTGCCAGATGACCAATGCGCAATATTTGAGCACCACGATCGTGGTCGAGGCTGGTGAATTCGAGTTGAAGATACGTGGTCGGATTCTCAAGTTTGACGGCTATACGAAAGTGTTAGCCCCGGCATCGCGCAAAGACGACGACACGCCGCTGCCGGATCTGCAGGTGGGCGAGAGCCTTGAATTGAAAAGCGCCGAAGGCATCCAGCACTTTACCAAACCGCCACCCCGCTTTGGTGAGGCGAGCCTGGTCCGAGAACTGGAGAAAAGGGGTATCGGCCGACCTTCCACTTATGCGGCCATCATTTCTACGATCCAGGACCGGGGCTATGTGACGCTGACGAATCGCCGTTTTCATGCGGAGAAGATCGGTGAGCTTGTTACGGACCGGTTAGTCGAGCAGTTCGAAAACCTCCTGGACTACGGATTCACTGCCCAGTTAGAGCGGGAACTCGATCAAATTGCTGAAGGGGAGGCGGACTGGCGTGGTGTGCTCGACAAGTTCTACGGGGATTTCAGCAGCAAACTCAAAAAAGCCCAATCCGAGAAGGGCGGGATGCGAGGCAACCTGCCAACGGATACCGATATCATTTGCGGCAAGTGTGACCGCCATATGCAGATTCGCACGGGCAGTACAGGAGTGTTTCTCGGCTGTTCCGGGTATGCGTTAGCTCCGAAAGAAAGGTGCACAAACACGCTGAATCTCATCGCTGGTGAAGAAGCGGTGGATGTCGAACACGACGACGAGGGTGAATCCAAACGACTGCGGACAATGCACAAGTGCCCGCAGTGTGGTACCCCGATGAGCAGCTACCTGATCGATGAGAGTCGCAAGCTGCACATCTGTGGGAACAATCCAGACTGTAAAGGATTTGAAGTCGAGCTGGGAAGCTTCAGGATTAAAGGATATGACGGCCCGCTGCTCGAGTGCGACAAGTGTGGTGCCCAGATGCAGCTCAAATCGGGCCGTTTCGGCAAATATTTTGGTTGTACCAGCGAAGACTGCAAGAACACCCGCAAGTTACTACGCAATGGCGAAGCAGCACCACCCAAGGCAGATCCAGTACCGATGCCGGAACTGCAATGTCAGAAGGTCGATGATTATTATCTGTTGCGTGATGGGGCTTCGGGAATATTTCTTGCGGCGAGTCAATTCCCCAAGAACCGCGAAACTCGTGCGCCTAAAGTCATGGAACTCATACCGCACGCGAATGAGCTGGATCCAAAGTTCAAGTATTTACTGACAGCGCCAGACAAAGACCCGGCAGGTCTTCCGGCAATCATTCGATATAGCCGTAAAACAAAAGAACAGTATGTACAATCGGAAATCGACGGCAAGGCCTCCGGTTGGAGAGCGTACTATGTTGATGGTCGTTGGGTGGAAGAACTGAAAGAAACAAAAGCCAGGTCGAAAACCAAGAGAAAGGCCAAGGCGAAAGCTAAATCTAAAGCCAGGCGCGGCCCCGCCAGCCGGCGAAGATAGACGCCGAAACATCATCGGGATAATCGGTTAAGCAATTTTTTTACCATGGAGAGTGGGATATAAATGAGCACCGTTTTGGAGATCACTCAGCTGAATAATGGCGACATCGTGCTTCGAGAAGCAGAAGATGAGGGCGAGCCGCTGGTGTGCATCCGTTTCTCCGATGAGGTACGCGACATGCTGGGTGACGACCTCGTCGGTGTGGCCGAAGCCATGATTGATGCAGCCACAGCATTTCTCGGCGAAGAACCCATCCCTGAACAAGGGCGTCCGAGTCCCGCTCCCACCATCCACTGATCTTGCGGTCAAAGACTCTGGCGAATGACGCCGACGCTCAGCCCCTCGATATGGAAGTCCTGTTTGCGCAGATCGACTTCGATGGGACTGTAGTTCTTATTTTCGGGTAGCAGGATGATCTTGCTGCGGTTCCGGGTGCGTTGAAATCGTTTGATGGTAACCTCGTCTTCGATGCGCGCGACGATAATCTGACCGTTGCTCGCCTCGGGCGTTTTGTGTACGGCCAGCAGATCGCCGTCCAGGATGCCAACGTCAGACATACTGTCGCCGTATACACGGAGCAGGAAATCCGCACGCGGATGGAAAAAGCCTACCGGCATATCGACACGATCCTCGATGTGTTCTTCCGCAAGGATTGGGCTACCCGCGGCCACGCGGCCAACAATGGGTAGACCGGCATCGGCGGGTATTCGAATGCCCCTCGAAGTTCCCGGGATCATTTCGATTGCCCCTTTGCGAGCCAAGGCTTTCAGGTGTTCCTCGGCGGCGTTGGGCGACCTGAAGCCCAGCTGGTTGGCAATGTCGGCGCGAGTCGGCGGGTAACCGGTGTCTCGAATGTGTTGTTTGATGAGATCGAGAATCTCGGCCTGGCGCGGGGTGAGGTTATCCATGAATTATCTGTGGCCTTTCTATGTAGGTGTCTAACTAACTAAGCATCGGTCTGGGTATCCATCAATCCCCAGCGAAGACCTTGCGCAGATCGTTCGACAACGGGGAGATGGTTTTTTCATCCGACCTGGTTGTATATACAGTGATCTGGAATTATATACAGTATTCGGCTAGTTGCACAACCGCTATATGACGATTGCATACCCCCATAAAATTCTCATAATATGCCTAGCTGTCAAGGTGTTACGGGCATAACTTGCGAAGTATGGTTAATATCGGGTTTGGGGTACCGCTTGATCAGGGTCTGCGCCGGACTGTCGGGATCGGGTTGTGTTTTTTCAGCTATCTGTTCTTGTTCTGCTCAGGTCCGACCA
>JACZXA010000121.1 GCA_022571865.1 Pseudomonadota bacterium | reverse complement strand
CCGATACCAACGAAAACACTGTGCGTGCTCCCTACGGGTGCTCGACGTGCTGTCAATGCACGCGCCCGTCCCTTTGTGACGGGACGCGCGCCCTTCGGTCCGCGCCACACAGCCTGCGAGGCCCGGTATTTCACTACTCTGGCAGTTTGCTTCGCAAACTGCTTCGCAATTCGCTTGCGAATTGCCCTCGACCCCGACCTCGCTACGCTTCTTCATGAATAGTCCAGGCTAGAACATCAGGAAGAGCATGAACTTACACGAGTATCAGGCGAAGGAGTTGTTCGCCGATTATGGATTGCCGGTCTCCGTCGGCCACGCGGTCGATACTGCCGACGAAGCGGTCGCGGCTGCCGAGGAAATCGGCGGCGAACGCTGGGTGGTCAAGGTCCAGGTACATGCAGGGGGTCGCGGCAAAGCGGGTGGTGTCAAACTGGTCAATTCTCTCGATGAGGTACGTGCCTTCGCCGACAACTGGATCGGCAAGAACCTGGTCACCGTTCAAACCGACGAGCACGGTCAACCGGTTAGCAAGATTTACGTAGAAGCTTGCGCGGACATCGACCGGGAGCTCTATCTCGGTGCCGTCATCGATCGCAGCGCCCGGCGCGTGGTGTTCATGGCATCGACCGAAGGGGGCGTCGAAATCGAAAAGGTGGCCGAAGAAACGCCAGAGAAAATCCTCCGTGTCACCATAGATCCCTTTGTGGGTGCGCTGCCGTATCAGGGCCGGGAGCTGGCATTCCGGCTCGGTTTGGAGGGCACGCAGGTTAGTCAGTTCACTAATCTTTTCATGGGGTTAGCCAAACTATTTGAGGAATTAGATTGCTCGCTGCTGGAAATCAATCCGCTGATCGTCACCGGGGAAGGCAACATCCACTGCCTGGATGCCAAAGTTTCCATCGATGGGAATGCGCTCTATCGCCAGAAACGAATCAGTGAGATGCACGACCCCAGCCAGGAAGATCAACGGGAGGTAGAAGCGGCCGCCCATGACCTCAACTACGTTGCCCTCGACGGCAATATCGGCTGCATGGTCAACGGCGCCGGCCTTGCCATGGGTACGATGGATCTGGTCAAGATACACGGTGGCAACCCGGCGAATTTCCTCGATGTTGGCGGCGGTGCCAACAAAGAAGCGGTTGCCGAAGCTTTCAAAATTATCCTTTCGGACAGCAACGTCAAAGCGGTACTGATCAACATCTTTGGCGGTATCGTCAGTTGCGCGACGATTGCCGAAGGGATAATCGGTGCGGTGGAGGAAGTGGGTGTCCGGGTGCCGGTAATCGTCAGATTTGAAGGCAACAACGCGAAGCTCGGGAGGGAAACGCTCGCCGCGAGCGGATTGAACATCATTGCGGCAAAGAGCCTGAACGATGCAGCCATTAGTGCGGTTGCAGCAGTTGGGGAGCAAACATGAGCATCCTCATCGACAAAAATACCCAAGTACTCTGCCAGGGACTGACCGGATCTCAAGGTACGCTGCACACCAGGCAGGCCATCGAATACGGTACCCAGATGGTTGCCGGGGTTACCCCGAACAAAGGCGGGAGCGAGCATCTTGGATTACCGGTCTTCGATACCGTGCAGGAGGCGGTGGCGGTCACGGGTGCCACCACCTCGGTGATTTACGTGCCTGCGCCCTTCTGCAAAGATTCCATACTGGAAGCGGTCGACGCCGGGATTACTCTGGTGGTGTGTATCAGTGAGGGTATTCCCACGCTGGACATGCTGTTGATCAAAGCCAAGCTCGACACCACCTCGGCCCGCCTCGTCGGCCCCAACTGCCCCGGCGTGATTACCCCTGGTGAGTGTAAAATCGGCATCATGCCGGGAGAGATTCATTTGCCCGGCAAAGTCGGTATCGTTTCCCGGTCCGGCACGCTGACCTACGAGGCGGTCAAACAGACGACCGATCGCGGGTTTGGTCAGAGTACGTGCGTTGGCATCGGTGGCGATCCGATACCCGGAAGCCACTTCATCGATATCCTGGGCCTTTTCGAGGCTGATTCTTCGACCGAAGCCATCGTCATGGTGGGCGAGATCGGTGGGACGGCAGAAGAGGAAGCCGCCGAGTTCATCCAGTCGAATGTGAGCAAGCCGGTGGTTGCCTATATTGCCGGAGTTACCGCGCCGGCAGGTAAACGCATGGGACATGCCGGTGCCATCATTGCGGGTGGCAAGGGTACGGCGGCCGACAAATTTGCAGCCCTCGAGGCGGCCGGTGTCAGGACGGTCAAGAGCCTCGCTCAAATCGGCGATGTCTTGGCGGAAGTGACGGGCTGGTCTTGATTTTTACTTTGCACATCGCCATATAGTCGCCCATAAACTTTCAACAGGTTGGCCCGGTAACGGACCCACAGAACACCTATGGCAGAACAGCACACATCCGAAACCTTCGGATTTCAAACCGAAGCGAAACAGCTCCTGAAGTTGATGATTAACTCCCTGTACTCGAACCGGGAAATATTCCTGCGCGAGCTCATCTCCAACGCGTCAGATGCCATCGACAAGCTCAGGTTTCGAGCGATCGCCGATCCGCACCTGGTGGCCGATGATTCTGACTTTCAGATAACCATCGATCTGGATAAGGAAGCGAACACAGTCACGATTACCGACAACGGGATCGGGATGACGCGCGAGGAAGTCATCGATCAACTCGGTACGATTGCAAAATCGGGCACCGCTGAGTTTTTGCACCAGCTTACGGGCGATGACCAGAAAGATGCGAACTTGATCGGCCGGTTTGGCGTCGGCTTCTACAGCGCGTTCATCGTGGCCGAAGAGATCGAAGTGTTGACCTGTTCGGCTGGCGAAACCGATGGCACCCGTTGGACGTCCAGGGGTGAAGACGAGTTCAGTGTCGATGACGCCGGAGAAATACCCCGTGGCACCCAGGTGCTATTACGTCTGCGCAAAGATGCAGAGGAATTCACGGACGACTTTCGCTTGCGCAGCATACTGCGCCGCTACTCGGATCACATTGGTGTGCCGGTGCGGATGCGCAAGCAGAAGATGAGCAGTTCGGACGATGACGAATCGTCCGAAACGCCCCAAACGCCTGAATATGAGGTGGTCAATTCGGCGACGGCGTTGTGGATGCGTTCGCGCAGCGAGATCGATGAATCCGAGTACAAGGAATTCTACAAACACGTTTCTCACGACTTTGAAGACCCCTTGAGCTGGAGTCACAACCGGGTGGAAGGGAAGCTCGAGTATACGAGCCTGCTGTACATCCCGAAGCGGGCGCCATTCGATTTATGGAATCGTGACGCGCCCAAAGGCTTGAAGTTGTATGTGCAGCGGGTATTCATCATGGACGAAGCGGAACAATTTCTGCCGCTGTACCTGCGGTTCATCAAGGGGATTGTGGACTCCGGCGATCTTCCTCTGAACGTCTCCCGGGAAATACTTCAACAGGACGACCGGGTCACAAGCATTCGCAATGCACTGACCAAGCGAGTGTTGGGCATGCTCGATACCATGGCGAAGAAACAGCCGGAGGATTACCAGAGCTTCTGGAATGAATTCGGCGAGGTTCTGAAGGAAGGCGCTGGGGAGGATTTCAGCAATCGCGAAGCGTTGGCCAAATTGTTGCGATTTGCCAGTACCAAGGAAAATTCCAACAAGAAGACGGTGGGTCTCGGCGATTACGTCGAGCGCATGATCGAAAACCAGGACTTGATCTATTACCTGACGGCAGAGTCGTACGAAAACGCCAGCAACAGTCCTCACCTGGAAATATTCAAGGAACGGGGTATTGAAGTGCTGGTGTTGTTTGATCGCATTGACGAGTGGCTCATGGGTTCACTCACCGAATTCGACGGCAAATCATTTCAGGATGTGATGCGAGGGGATTTGAAACTGCCTGGCGAAGAGTCCGACAAGGACAAGGACGAAGCAGAAACCGACTCCGAAGACGAGGAACCCTCTGCCCTGACTAAACGAATCAAATCGGTTCTTGCAGATCGAGTGGAAAGCGTTCGGCCATCGAAGCGGTTGACGAACTCGCCCGCGTGTCTGGCGCTCGGTGATCTTGCGATGGGTATTCAGATGCGCAAGATCATGGAAGCGTCGGGTCAGTCGTTACCCGAGAGCAAACCCCACTTCGAATATAACCCGGGTCATCCGCTCCTAAAGAAGCTCGATGAAGAAAGCGATGACGAACGTTTTGAAGAGTTGGTACTCGTGTTGTTCGACCAGGCAACGCTGGCCGAAGGAGCGCCGCTCACCGATGCGGCCGCCTATGTGACAAGATTAAATCGTTTGCTGCTGGAGCTGTTATCCGCTTAGCATGGCGGTATGGAGGTCGCCATTCTGGGTGGCGGCAACTTTAGGACCGCTATTGCCAACATCGTTGCTAACAACGGCTATCCAACCTATCTGTGGATGCGCGATGAGCAACAGGTAGCTGATTGCATCGCCCACGGGGAGAACCGCCGTGACCTGCCCGGACATCCACTGGACGCTCGTCTGACACCCACCGCAGATTTTGCCCAGGCGGTCAAACAGTTCTGTGTGCTTCGTGTCCGTGCCGAGTGCCTCGTTTCGGGAAGTCGGCGAGCAACTTGCGTCTTTTACTCAACCCCGGGACATTCTGATCAGCGCCACCAAAGGCATCGAGGCGCCGGGGTTTCGGCTCATGAGTCAGATGCTCAGCGAGATAACGAGTTCGGAGCGCATTGGGGTGTTGAGCGGACCGAACCTTGCCGAAGAAATTGCCGACGCGCAGTACACGGGAACGGTCATCGCGAGTACCGACGACGGGCTTTGCAAAACGGTTCAGACAATACTCAGCAACGAAACGTTTCGCGAAAGTTTCGACGTCTATGGCGTGGAACTCGCTGGTGCGCTCAAGAACATTTATGCCATCATCGGCGGCATGGCGGCAAGTCTCAAGATTGGGCAAAACACGCTGGGTATGTTAATAACTCGTTCGCTCGCGGAGATGAGTCGATTCGCGGTGTCCATGGGGGCTAACCCTCTGACCTTTTTGGGTCTGGCGGGCGTGGGGGATTTGCTTGTTACCTGTGCATCGCCGTTAAGCCGCAATTTCCAGCTCGGATTTCGGCTTGGCGAAGGCATGACATTGGCCGAAGGGCTGACCGATCTTGGTAAGCTGGCGGAGGGTGTCAATACCTTGAAGGTAGTCTACGACCGCAGCCGGGAGCTGAACGTTTACCTGCCACTCGTCGTGGGTCTTTACCGGGTGATCTATGAAAGCCAGGGTATCGGCGAGGTGGTTTCCAGTTTGATGGCGAATGATCAGGCCGTCGATGTAGAGTTTGCCGCGCCTTCACAATGGGATGCGAAATTTGCTTAAACACATTGTTTTTCTGTTACTCCTGAGCGGGTCCGCCTGGGGCCAGGATGTATCCGGCTCCCGCGATCCTCTGGATCTGAAAAGATTTCCCTTCGCGTGGATCGAAAAGTACTCGCTGGACGATCGATTCCTGCCGCGTGAGTTTGTCGTGAGTTCCGTCGAAAAGATCCGTCGCAATCTGAGAATCGAGCGCAAGGTCAGAATCAGCGCAACGCTCGAGAGAACGACCTACCGCATTCCCGATGGCACGCCGCGGGCCGAGGTTGTAGATCACTACATCAGATTGTTGGGAAGCAAGGAATTGTTCGCCTGCCAAGGACGGGGATGTGGCCGTAGCAACCTATGGGCAAACGATGTGTTCAAGATGGCTTTTTTGTATGGGCCGGACGCCGATCAGTACTACCTCGCTGCCGACTACCAGGGTCATCTCGTCTCCGTGTACATCATCGAGCGCGGCAACAAACGAATCTACGCTCATTTGGAGGTCATGAAACCCACCGTCGAGATCTCGTTCGGGCTGAATGAAAATCTGACCGAGAGGCTCGCCGGTGATGGGTTTGCGGTCATTGAAGGTATCAGTCCCCGCGCCGACGGGACGCTGCCGGCCGAAGCCGAAGAGGTGTTGGCCGACTTGCGCGAACGGTTGAACATCTTCAACGGACAACGGGTGTTCGTGGTATGCCATCTGTACGGACCCGCGAGTGCAGAGCTTCTGCTTGAAGCTGCAGCAGGCTGCAGCGAGCGAGCGATTCAGATCCTCAATCGGGAGGGTGGACCTGAGCTGGTGGCCTTTTCGGCCGGTCCGCTCCTACCTCGTGCCAGGGGTGCGATACCCAGATTGGAGCTCGTTTTGCCTCATCGCTTGAATCGTGACTAGCCTGGGAGAAGTGATCGACCAGATTGCGGCTCGGTTCAAGGAAAACAATCTCTGTTACGGACACGGCAGTGACAATTCATGGGATGAAGCCGTGGCGCTGGTGTTGGGGGTGACCGAATTCCCGGACGATGAGGCAGCGCTTGTTGAACCCGTGTCCGGCGAGCTGCAACGGCAGATAAACGGCATGGCAACACGGCGTATTGAAGAACGCATACCGCTGGCATATCTGTTGGGCAAAGCGAACTTTGCCGGTTATGAATTTCTCATTGAGCCGGGCGTGGTTATCCCGAGATCTCCGATCGCACAGCTCGTCGTCGAGAGATTTGCCCCCTGGCTGATAACAGATCCGCGCAATATCGTGGACGTTTGCTGTGGTTCTGGTTGTATCGGAATTGCCTGCGCACGCCAATTTCCTGACAGCGCCGTCTTGCTGATCGACAACGATCCACGGGCAGTGGACCTGGCCCGGCGCAACGTCGCACTGCACAGACTCAGCGACCGGGTGACGGTCTTGAACTCAGATCTTTTTGCGTCGGTTGACGATCAGGTATTTGACGTTGTCGTCAGCAACCCCCCCTACGTAGACGCCGTGGATATGAGTAGCCTGCCATCAGAGTATCGGCACGAACCCGAACCGGGCTTAGCCGCAGGTGTCGATGGTCTGGACATCATCGACCGACTTCTGGCAGAGCTACCACAGCGGCTGGCGGCCAAGGGGACTTTCGTTTGCGAAGTAGGAGGGAGCGCGCCCGCGCTGTTGCGAAAGTATCCACGATTGCCCTTCATCTGGCCGGATCTTCTTGACGGCGGGGAAGGTGTGTTTCTCCTGCAATCCCCGTCGGCCCGATAGCTCAGCCGCTAAGTTCTGCTTGAAGCACCTGTTGGCAGTTCTCATACTGCGGCCGAGATACCATCTGGATCAACGCCCCACCACACCATGGCTGGTAATACCTTCGGGCAACATTTCACGGTAACGACTTTCGGAGAAAGTCACGGCATTGCCATGGGCGCCGTCGTTGACGGTTGTCCTCCGGGGCTCGAGTTGTGTGAGGCGGATCTACAACGTGATCTGGATCGCCGTCGGCCCGGTCAGTCCAAATATACGACCCAGCGCAAGGAACCGGACATCGTAAAAATCCTCTCAGGGGTTTTTGAAGGCGTCACTACCGGCACCAGCATCGGTCTCGTTATCGAAAATCAGGATGCCAAGAGTAAAGACTACACCGATATCAAAGACGTCTACCGTCCTGCCCACGCCGACTATACCTATCACAAAAAGTACGGCATTCGCGATTACCGTGGCAGCGGCCGGGCGTCCGCGCGGGAGACGGCCATGCGGGTGGCGGCAGCGGGGATCGCTAAGAAATACCTGAAGCTCCACTACGGTATAGAAGTTCGCGGTTACCTCTCGCAGATAGGTGCGATCGTCATCGAACATCGCGACTGGTCTGCCGTGGAAGAAAACGCCTTCTTCTGTCCCGACCCCGAAGCCGTTCCCGCGATCGGCGAATTGATCGATTCGTTGCGCAAAGCCGGCAATTCCATCGGTGCCGAGGTGACGGTCATCGCCAGCGGCGTCCCGGTCGGTTTGGGTGAACCCGTGTTCGGTAAGCTCGATGGGGAACTTGCCGGTGCGCTCATGGGCATCAACGCCGTCAAGGGTGTCGGCATCGGCGATGGTTTTGCCGTCGTTCGACAGCGTGGTACAGAACATCGCGACGAGATGGACAAGAATGGTTTCTTGAGCAACCACGCAGGCGGCATACTCGGGGGAATCTCCTCGGGCCAGGATATCGTCGCAACCATTGCCTTGAAGCCCACTTCGAGCCTCACCACCCCGGGTCGTACCATTGACGTTGATGGCAACGAGGTCGAAGTCGTCACCAAAGGCCGGCACGATCCCTGCGTTGGCATCCGTGCCACGCCCATCGCCGAGGCGATGGTGGCGCTGGTCCTGATGGATCACGTGCTCCGCCAACGGGCGCAGAATCCGGATTGGTCCGGTTCAGACTAGCAGTCTGTCGCAGTCTGTTGCGTCGTCTGCAAATTCCCGCAATACGTCGATGAACGCTTCCGCAGCATTGGACAGCGTCCGCTGGGGGTGGGTGACGACCCCTAACGTCCGATGCATATAGGGTGCGTCCGTCGCAAGTGCAACCATCGGGGCATGCACCATGGATCTCGGTAGTACGCTCCAACCGATGCCCGTGCCAACGAGCATGCTGATGGTTTCGAGGTAGTTGGTCGACATCACGGGTTGCAGGGGGATGTCCCTCTCGGCAAAAACCTCGGCGACGATTCGGCCGGTATAAGTGGCAAGACCCGGCAGGATGACCGGTTCGCTCGCGAGCGATTGCAGCGAGACCTGTTCGTTGCGGGCGAATGCGTGTTCCTGGGAGACCACAAAACACAGCGGATCGTCCCAGAGCGGGCGGTAGTCCAGATCGCTGCCTCCCTTCGGGTCCAGGGTGACCACGGCCAGCTCGGAATCTGCGTGACGCACGAGGTCGTGGGCCGCCTCGGAATCTTCGAAGCGGATGTCGAGCTTCACCGCGGCATGATCGCGGGTAAAGCTCTTCAGTACCGGGGCAAGTCTGTGCAGACCCACGTGATGTGAAGTCGCCAGTCGCAGGGCGCCTTCGATACGGTTGTTCAGGTTCTGCAACAGCCGTTCGGTATCGGCCAGACTCTGCAACATGGCTTCGGCTCGCGGCTGCAACAGCCGTCCGGCATCCGTGAGGTAAACGCGTTTGCCCGGACGATCGAACAGCGCCATGCCCAGATGCGCCTCGAGGGCTTGAATGCGTTTACTGACCGCCGGTTGAGTCAATTGCAGTTTGATGGCCGCCCGGGAGAAGGACAAACAATCCGCGACGGCGACAAAGGTATTGAGCTCAGTCGAGTTCACCTAAGCGTTCCGAGTCGTATTCCTAAACGTTATCTAAATTATGAATATAATGAATTTGTTTTATTGAAGAGGCAATCCTACCATAGCGTTCCGCTAAATAACCGGAGAGCACGGTCGTGTCTGCGCAGACCCTGTACGACAAGATTTGGGACGCCCATGCCGTGGGGACTCGCGCGGATGGGCAAACCATGTTGTACATCGATCTGCAACTGCTGCACGAGGTGACCTCTCCCCAGGCGTTTGCCGGCCTTGCCCTCCACGGGCGAGGTCTGTGGCGGGTAGCGGCAAACCTGGCAACCCCCGATCACAACGTGCCCACGGAAAATCGTGAACTCGGTCTTGCGGGGATCGAAGATGCGGTTGCTAAACAACAGGTTGTCACCCTCGACGACAACTGCCGGCGTTATGGAATCACCCAGTTCGACATCCTCGATCCACGCCAGGGTATCGTGCACGTGGTCGGACCCGAACAGGGTGCGACCCAACCGGGCATGACCATCGTGTGCGGCGACTCTCATACTTCGACTCATGGAGCATTCGCAGCGCTTGCCCAGGGTATTGGTACTTCTGATGTGGAGCATGTCATGGCCACCCAGTGCCTGGTGCAGAGCAAGGCTGAAAACATGCGCGTGGCTGTGGACGGCGCGCTGACCGAAGGGGTGTATGCGAAAGATCTGATTCTCGCGATCATCGGGGCAATAGGTACGGCCGGTGCGACGGGGCATACGATCGAGTATATGGGTTCCGGGGTGTTGGAGCTTTCCATGGAAGCTCGCATGACGTTGTGCAACATGTCGATCGAAGCCGGCGCTCGAGCGGGACTGGTCGCGGTGGACGATACGACGCTTGAATATCTCCATGGTCGGCCACGGGCGCCCCAGGGAGAACTCTGGGACCTCGCGCACGATTACTGGCTGACGCTGCATTCGGACGATGATGCCGAATTTGCCAGCGGGTTCCAGATCGACGCGGCAACGCTGATTCCCCAGGTTACCTGGGGGACGTCACCGGAGCTCGTTGTGGGGATTGATTCGGCCACCCCCAATCCCGATGACGCACCGGACCCAGCCCAGGGTCAGAGCCTGCAACTTGCGCTCGACTATATGGGGCTTGCCGCCGATCAGCCGATGGTGGAAATTGGGCTGGATCGGATATTCATCGGTTCATGCACCAATGCTCGAATCGAAGATCTGCGTGCCGCGGCGAACGTGGTCCGGGGCAGGAAGGTCGCCAAGCGGATCAAGCAAGCCCTCGTTGTGCCGGGGTCGGGACTGGTCAAGGCGCAAGCAGAAGCAGAAGGGTTGGCGGATGTTTTTCTCGAGGCGGGGTTCGAGTGGCGCGCGGCCGGTTGTTCCATGTGCCTCGCCATGAATCCCGACCGGCTGCAGCCCGAAGAGCGCTGCGCATCGACCTCCAACCGCAATTTTGAAGGCCGCCAGGGTCATGGTGGACGAACCCATCTGGTCAGCCCCGTGATGGCGGCCGCCGCCGCGATTCAAGGCCGTTTCGTCGACGTGAGGAGCCTGTTGTGAGGTCGTTCGAACGAGTCACGGGGATTGTTGCACCGCTGGACCGGTTGAACGTGGATACCGACCAGATCATCCCCAAGCAGTTTCTCAAGTCCATCAAACGGACGGGGTTCGGAGATAATCTGTTCGATGCCTGGCGATTTGCCGACGAAGGGGCCATTGGCAAGACTCCGAATGAACGGCGTCTCAATCCCGACTTCGTGCTCAACCAGTCACGGTATCAGGACGCCAGGATACTTCTGGCTCGAAGGAACTTTGGTTGTGGTTCCAGCCGAGAGCACGCGGTGTGGTCGTTGCTCGAGTTCGGTTTTCGTTGTGTTATTGCGCCAAGTTTTGCCGATATATTCTTAAGTAACTGTTTTAAGAACGGCTTGTTACCTATTGTTTTAGAAGAAGAAGTTATAGATGAATTGTTCGAGATGGTGAATGCGTGCACGGGCTTTGAGGTCAACGTCGATCTTCCCGCCCAGGCCATACTTCTGCCTGCGGGCGAACGGTTCGAATTTGCCATAGACCCGTTCAAGAAGCGCACGCTCATCGAGGGTCTCGATGACATCGACCTGACCCTCGATTATCGCGAGGAAATCGCCGCGTTCGAATCCAGGCACCGACAACGCATGCCGTGGATATTTATAAACTAGGTTAGATGATCTTGTTAAGTGTCTGAAAAAATTGAAATATTAGTGCTTCCTGGTGATGGCATCGGTGCCGAAATTGTTGCCGTTGCCGAACAGGTCATGATCCAGGTCGCAGACCGGGAAGGGCTGTCCTTGGCGGTGGATCACGCCATGGTCGGCGGTGGTGCCATCGACGCCCATGGCACGCCTCTACCTGAGGAAACCCTCGAGAAAGCGCGCAACGCCCGCGCCCTGCTGCTGGGTGCGGTTGGCGGTCCGAAGTGGGACGATCTTGCCACCCTCGAGCGTCCTGAACGCGGTCTGCTGGGTTTGCGCTCCGAACTCGAACTGTTCGCAAACCTGCGACCGGCGCTATTGTTCGCACCGCTGGCCACGGCTTCTTCCCTCAAAGAAGAACTGGTGACAGGTCTCGATATTCTGATTGTTCGTGAACTCACCGGTGGCATCTATTTTGGTGAACCCCGGGGCGTGAGGATCGTCGACAACGAACGGGTCGGGATAAACAGTTACGTCTACAAAGAGCACGAAATCGATCGTATCGCGCGCGTCGCCTTCGAGTTGGCGCAAAAACGCGGTGGGCGGCTGTGTTCGGTGGACAAAGCCAACGTTCTCGAAGTCACCCAGTTGTGGCGCGAGGTGGTCACCGAGGTGGGGCGGGACTATCCGGATGTGGAACTCAGCCACATGTATGTCGACAACGCGGGAATGCAGCTGGTGCGCGCGCCGAAACAATTCGATGTGCTCGTCACCGGCAACCTGTTCGGCGACATACTCTCGGATGTGGCTGCGATGTTGACCGGCTCCTTGGGCATGTTGCCATCCGCATCGCTTGCCGGGGACGGCCGTGGGTTATTCGAGCCGGTACATGGCTCCGCACCCGATCTCGCCGGTCGGGATCTGGCCAACCCGCTGGCGACCATCCTGTCGGTGGCCATGATGTTCCGCTACAGCCTCGATGCACCCAAGGGGGCCGACGCGATAGAAACGGCCGTGGACCGCGTTCTGGATGCCGGGTACCGCACGGCGGACATCATCGTTGCCACTGAGCCGGAACTGAGGCTGGTGGGCACTCGTGAGATGGGCGATCTGATCGCGGCAGAGCTCGAGGCAAAGCCATGAGCGATACGGTAAATGTTGCGATCGTCGGCGCCACGGGGGCTGTGGGTGAAGCGTTGCGAGAAATTCTCGAACAACGCAAATTTCCAGTCGGAGAGCTTTCATTGCTGGCAAGCGAACACTCCGAAGGCAAACGCCTGCAGTTCCGCGGTCATTCCATCAAGGTACAACGCCTGGATACCTTCGATTTTTCTGCAACACAGATTGGCCTGTTTTCTGCCGGTGGCTCGGTGTCGGCCGAATTTGCCCCCAAGGCGGCCGCTGCCGGCTGTGTGGTGATCGACAATACCTCACATTTTCGCTACGAGGCGGACGTGCCGCTCATCGTTCCCGAAGTAAACCCGGAGCGGCTGGCGGATTATCGCAACCGCAATATCATCGCCAATCCGAACTGCTCCACGATCCAGATGGTGGTTGCGCTCAAACCCATCTACGATGCAGCAGGCATCCGTCGTATCAACGTTGCCACTTATCAGGCAGTCTCCGGCGCCGGTACTTCGGGGATACGCGAGCTTGCCGGACAGACGGCAAATCTGCTCAACATCCAACCTTTCGAAGCCAAGGTGATGCCTGTCCAGATTGCGTTTAACGTGATTCCTCAGATCGGCGCCTTTCAGGACAACGGCTACACGTTGGAGGAGATGAAGATGGTCTGGGAAACCCAGAAAATCTTCGGAGATGACACTTTACTTGTTAACCCGACCTGTACCCGGGTATCCGTGTTCTACGGCCATTCCGAAGCGGTTCACATCGAAACGGATCGATACATTGAGGTCGATGAGGTACGTGAGCTGCTTGAAGGTGCGCCCGGTGTCGAACTCCTCGATGAACGACTCGACGCGGGTTATCCCACGGCAGTGGTTCAGGCGGCAGGCAACGATGCCGTGTTCGTCGGGCGGGTACGTCGCGACCTCTCTCACCCCAACGGTCTGAATCTTTGGATCGTCTCCGACAACGTCCGCAAGGGCGCGGCCCTCAACAGCGTACAGATCGCCGAACTTTTGCTTAAATACCTGAACTGACAGCCGCTGGCACTGGCGCCAATCATTTGTCCAACTGTGACGGGGGCCACGTAACAGGCGGACCCAGTGCAAACATTAGGCGGGTCAAACAAAATAAGACCTGCCATAATTGGTACCTGCTGCAATGAATGGTGGCAACTTCTAGAATATCGTTTCGATCAGGCACATGGACTTGGTAAACGTGCACAGGACGGCAGTGGGAAACTCACTGGTCGGATTAAGTTCCCGACACACTTTACTTCACCAGATAAGGGGCTAGCCTATGGTTAGGAACTTGCTCTTGGTTTTCGGTATGTCTCGGGTAACAGGATGGGGCGGGTGGCAAACCCTGATCGCCGTCTGTGTGGGGCTCACGGTGGCTAGTCAGGCAGCGGCGCTCGGTCTCGGTGAGATCGAACTCGATTCTGCACTCAACGAACGACTCGATGCTGAAATCGAACTACTGGACGCATCGGGTCTTCTGCCAACGGAAATACTCGTTTCGCTTGCGTCGAACGAAGACTTCAAACGCGTTGGCGTCGAACGATTTTTCTTTCTCACGGATCTGCGATTCGAGGTGACTTACGGATCCGGCGGTGGCGCCACCGTACAGGTGACCAGTTCCCGCCCGATCTCCGAACCCTATCTGAATTTCATCGTGGAGGTGATGTGGCCGAGCGGGCGCTTGTTGAAGGAATACATAGTACTCCTGGATCCGCCAACGTTCTCTCAAGCACCAGCACCCCGGGTGTCCGCTCCGACGACGCCCGCACCCGTTGGACGAACCGCGGGTCGTATCGAGCGTTCGCAACCGGCTCGTTCCGTCGACCAGGTCCGGGTCGTTCCGGCTCGGCAGCGAGAGCCGCAATCGTCATCGCCGGTGGGCTTCTTCTTTTCGGCCATCACACCACCTCCTCGACTACGCCGGCTTCCTGGTCGGGCTGGTCGTCGACCGCCGCTTCCGCGGCACGTTCCTGCGCGATCTCGGCGAAGGTCTTGCCGGTCTCGGCGTGGATCGCCTCGACCTTGAACGCGCCG
>JACZXA010000120.1 GCA_022571865.1 Pseudomonadota bacterium | reverse complement strand
GTGTGCTTCATCGTGGACTGTGGCGTTGAAGGCGACACGCTTTCGAGCTCGGTCAAGTTCGAGTTTGAGATCGAGGATTCAGCAGATAACTCAACATTTGCCGATGCGGCTAACGCTGACGTTCTCGATGGTGCAGGAGTGGCTGGTACAACCGGAAGCAATGACGCGACGTTCGCCACCGTGGATGCTAACGCTGAGATACCCGCAAGGTTCCTGGGCTTCTATACCGGCACTTCACGATACGTGCGCCCCGTTATCAACGTCACTGGATCGCACTCCAATGGCACACCGATAAGCATCATTGCAGTTCGAACGAAAGCTGACGTGTTACCGGCTGCGTAGATGAACCCGTGTCGACTACCTGTCTGTCATCCGATAGGTCTTCGCTTGCCGACGGGTAGGCGACCTGCAGGAAAGCCCTTCCACGAGTCTTACCTCACGTGGCCTGCGGGATCGCCGCTCTATCAACGAGCGGGTCCTTCCGGGGACCTGAGAGCCTAGGGTAATTCGCGTGGCAATCACAAAACAGACACAGCCTAAAAAAATGGACTTCGTTTCGTTATGACTGACGAGCACTGTGGCGCCACATACCTTGCCGACGTTCTTGGGTTGACCCGGAGGCGAGTACAGCAATTGGTTAAAACCGGCGTGATAGCAAGGGTTTCGCGGGGTAAGTACGATCTCCGCCAATCCGTTCAGGCGTACATAGCCTTCCTGCAACGCAGCGGTTCATCGATGAATTACCACGACGCCAAAGCGAAACGCGAGACGGCCGAAGCGTCGATGGCGGAGATGCGCCTGAGGCAGATGCGGGGCGATCTACTTCCTCGTGAGGTCGTCGAGGACGAAGTGGCGCGCTGCATATCGAACTGCAAGAGCCGGTTTCTCGGCCTTCCAACCAAGGCGGCTCCGGTCGTGATCGGCATGGATGAAGCGGCAGCAAAAACAATACTGAAGGAAATGATTTACGAGGCGTTGGATGAGCTGTCGGCCCTGCCAGAAGCCAAAAACGAGGCGACAAAATGACCAAGCGTTCGCTTGACGCTTCAATCGTTTCTGAGCTTGGTAATGTATTTCTGAAGCCTGTTCAGTTTCTCGAATTGCAGTTCGATTCTGGGACTGTGTATCTGCACGATGACCTTGGACAGATCACCACCACCACGCCATCAGCAACATTCGAGGGTGTTGGGGATTTGGGGCAAATCGGAACCATCAAGGAAACGGAACGGTTGGTTCCCTCTGGGGTGTCCGTAGTCCTTTCCGGCATCGATACCGACCTTTTGGATGAAGCGCGCAACCAGGACTACGTCGACCGGACCGCGATTATCTACATCGGTATGCGCAACCTGGTCACGGGCGTGATGGTGTCTGACCCGTCAGAAATCTTCTATGGCTACATGGACCAAATGCGCATCATATCGGGCGACGGTCCGGCAACCATTCAGCTCGATCTCGAACACGAACAAAAGCGATGGGAAAAAGCTCCATTGGGCATCTATGACGACGCGACCATGCAAACCGAATTTTCCGGTGATCTGTTTTTTGAGTTCCTACCCCACATGATCAGTTTGACGCTTGAGTGGGGTGGTAGATCGGCAAACTCAGGCGTGAGTTTTGGCGCACCACCCCGCGGCGATAGTGAAGCCCCGGTGTATCGGCGGTGAGCTGAGTAGGGTTTCAGCGCTCTAGCTTGGAGCGCCCGGCATATTTTCAACTGCTCGTACAGTAAAGCGCTTGGCATACTGGAATTCGTCACCCAGCTCTAAGTGGAAGATGTATGTCCCCAGTTGTTTGAACACCATTGGCATAATCTGTATGTGAATGCCGCGCCCCTCGTCCGTCGCGAACTCAAAGTCAGCTACCTGCTTTTCCTCCATGCCAACCAGCTCCTCATCCGGTCCATCAATCCACCAGGAGAGTTTGTAGTGTCCTGGCTCAACACCGGACAGGAAGCATGCAAAAACAAGTTTAGGCAATACGGCTTGGTTGTCTTGAGACTCCCAACTCTCTTTCGGGAATACTATGACATCATTGTACGTCCCAATGAGGATGTGCTTGCCGTTGGTTTCTCTCCGCACGTCATCACAGATGACACAAGACAATTCAATCTTGGGCATAGCGCCCCCCGACCAAGCCGGATGTTAGCGCTGGTACGCCGGAGCCCACCCAAGATGATTCTAAACCCGGGGGATTAAAATTGATCACGCCCTCCAATTCGATCCCGTAGTCGTCATCAAATTCAACGATGTTGGCAATGACTTGTGTGATCGTTACTTCCCTGATCATTTTTAGAACATTGTCATAGGCAACAGATCCGCTTAGTAGATAAAGCGCATATGCATTCAGGCTCATCCCTTCGCGGTCAGCGTTTTTCACCAAAGCTCGATGCAGGCTTTTCGGGACACGTAGCGGGAGACGCCCACTATATGCGCGATCTCTATTTTCTTCAGGAGAGGGGAAATCCATTCCGTCTTCATCAAACATCTCTTTCGCGGTTTCGATAACATCAAGTGCGTGGTCGTACGCCTCCCCGGCAGCCTCCGCGTACACTGTCACATCTGGAAGCTCAGCTACTCGAGCGACAAAAAGTTCCCCGTCCTCCGTCTCTTCTTTGCGCACCAAAATCGAATAACGAGTTGCATCAAATTTACTCATAGCCCAACTCCTTCAATTCTTCTTCCCATGTGTTCAACAAGGTCCGAAGCGTACCTATGTAAGAATTCAGCACCGGCCTGTTCCCGTGCGGCGGGTTGAAGCTCCACGTCTTAAACCCGCTTTGTTGCGACAGTTCGGCGTGTGTCACGACGTAATGACCTTTTGTGCTCCTTCGATACGTAAAGCCAAATTCATCCAGAATCGCAAGCACTCCATCAGATCGCATTGACCCTTTGCCGGTACGTAGGCGTTCTCGCGCTTCATCAATAGTCATGCGATGGCACTGTATATGGTGTCAGTATATCCAAACTGAGCGAATGGTACTTGCCTGGTTGCCTAAAGCAAGCGAGACCAATCGCCCATTTCTGACGAAAAACCCCGCCGAAGCGGGGTAATTCACCTTTAGGCAAGAAAACGGCTTCACGTACTGCTGTGTGAGCCATTTTCCCGACGTACCCTATACTTGGCTAACCCTGATTTGATGCCTTGACCGCGCCTTTGAGCGCGTCATCGATGCTACCGAGGTCATCTACGATCGTTTGAATTGTGAGATCGATTCCGAAACACTCGGTCTGTCCGAATTGCTTGTCGTTTTGGTCGTACATGAACAGTGCCTGCAGAGCCGCTAACCGTGCCTGGATTTCACTGAGTTTGTTTCTGGCATCCAAGGCGCTCATGACTTCACCTTGCTGTGGTACCAAAGCGCTTTTCTCACAGCCATGAGTATCAAGTAGTACCCCATAACGTAATCGTCGCTATGGGCGTCCTGCTGCCCCGTGGCGAGATCGACGATCGAAAGCACTTGCGCGCAGTTGCTCATGGTTTCGGCTGGGAGCGAGCCTATGAAAGGGTTCTTTTCGTCCACCCACGGGAGGTCGTCATCGGTATCGTCTGGGTGGAAGGGTAGCTCGCTCACATCCCCGCACAGGTCGTTAACGGTTTTGTAAGCCTCCCACAGTTGTTCGCCGTTTAGTTTTTTGAGAACCCGTAAGAATTCCCGCTCAAGGTCAAGGTCAGTCAATTTAGATAGGTCTGGCGCGGGTGCGCTATTCGTTTTGGTTGGTTCAGACATGGTTTAGCTCCTGGTTTGTCTACTTCTGTCTACTTTCAGACAAAATCCAGGAGTCGTAGAATCGGGCGTCTATCTTGAAACTTCGATTAATACTGGTGCCCGGGGCCGGACTTGAACCGGCATGGCCGTAAGGCCGAGGGATTTTAAGTCCCTTGTGTCTACCAATTTCACCACCCGGGCCAAAGTGTGAAGAGACGCGAAAGGACGCGAATAATACACGAGTTTGCCGGAAGACCGACCGCGCACGCGGGTTTGGTGGCCGTTCGAATCCAACGGTACAATGCCACCAAATCAATTCAGGTTGACCCATGGTTTTCCGCGCATTCGCCATCGATCTGGACGGCACTCTCCTGGTGGGGGAAGACCTGCCTGAAGAAAACATTACTGCGTTGCGCGCAGCTCGCGATGCCGGTTACGAGATCATCATCGCGACCGCCCGCTGGGTACAGATGGCACGACGAGTTGCCGATCAGATCGGCATCAGGGGTCCCGTGATTGCCTGTTCCGGCGCCCAGGTGTACGTCCCGGATCTCGAGCGCGATGTGTTTGATGAGCGATTGCCGTTGGATTTTGTCGACGTGCTGTATTCACTTTGCGATGAGGAGCGATGTATCGCCACGGTAACCGTCGAGGATCGGGTACTGCTGAAGCTCGACGGGGAACCGGACCCCGCGCAAATGCCCGAAGAAATGGTCTGGGTGCCCAGGTTGACGGGAGCGGACTCGACATTACCCCGGGTTGCTGCCATTCAAGGTACTCGAGCCAACAAGCGAATTCGCGCCGAGCTCCAGCCGAGGTTTTCAGACAGCGTCCATTTTTTCGATAGTATCGGTCCTTCCGGTAAAGTCATTCTGACCATGACCTCGAGCCGCGCCAGCAAAGGAGATGCATTGAAGAGTGCCTGTAACCATCTCAACATCGACCCCCTCGATGTGCTCGCTTTCGGCGATTCCGAGAACGACATCGAGATGTTCCGCGTCGCGGGCGCTTCGGTTGCCATGGGGCAGGCGGATGAACAAACCAAGGCGGCCGCCACCTATGTGACGGCACCTCACGACGAAGCGGGTGTAGCAAGGGCGGTGGAAAAATTGCTGGCCAATGGAACGCTCGATTAGATGGAGGCCCATACCCTCTCCATGAGCGATGGCGCCTCGATTCACTACTATCGTTGGCTGCCAACCGGTTCGCTTCGGGCAACCGTGCAGATCACCCATGGCATGGGAGAACACGCAGCTCGATATGACGAGTTCGCAAATCGGCTGACCGAGGCCGGGTATGCCGTGTACGCAAACGATTTGCGCGGCCACGGAAAAACGGCCGACCCGGACGCGCTCGGAGACATGGGTGACGATGGGTGGAACCGCACAATCGAAGACGCTTACGAGCTACACCAACACCTCACACGCGAACATCCGAACGTCAAACGCGCCTTCTTCGGCCACAGCATGGGCGCGATGCTCACCCAGCAGTTTCTGTATCGGTACGGGGAAGTGTTGGACACAGTCATCATTTCCGGATCACCCGGTATCGCCAGCGCTGTGAAACTCTGGTTGTCTCTCGCTATCGCCCGGTTTGAACGGTGGCGTCTCGGCGCAGGCGCAGTGAGCACTTTGCTGCAAAGCCTGGTTTTCGGGAGTTCAAACAAATCATTCGACACGGAAGGCTCGAGCGGATTCGAGTGGCTGTCTCGTGATCAGGTCAAAGTGGCGCGTTACGCAAACGACCCGCTATGCGGCTTTGTGTTACGCACGGGCAGCTTGTGTGATCTGTTCCTCGGCGCACGGGAAGCTCGAAACAACAAAAACATAGCGAAAATTCCCGCCACCCTTCCCATCTATATTTTCTCGGGAAGTGAGGACCCGGTACACAACAAAGAAAGGGATCTGCTGCGGTTGCTCGATCGCTACCGGATGCACATCGACAAAGTCAGTTACAAGTTATACCCCAACGGCCGCCACGAGATGCTCAATGAAATAAACCGTGACGCGGTGATAAAAGACGTTCTGCAATGGTTGGATTCCACTTTACCGAGCGACTGACGGTTTGGTCACGCTGGAGCCGCAACAGGTTGATCCTGGCGAGCGGCGGCATCTCCATCCGCCAGAACAAGCTTATGCACCTTGTTCATGGCCTCGTATATCTGCCAGGTGGCATCCGGCACGCTGGTGCCTTCATCGAAATAGATCGGATCGAGTACGTTTGCCCCCGCCGGACCGGGAAAGATCTCGCGGGAACCTTTCGGGCGCATCGCGCGCAACCCGGTAAGAAACACGGGTACAACCGGCACCTTCTTCTCCAACGCCAGAATGGATACACCGTAACGAAACTTGGCCATGGTACGGCTGGTCGAGCGGGTGCCTTCGGGAAAGATGATGAGGTTGCAACCTTTGTCGAGCAGCCACTTGGGGTAGTCCAACGCTTTCGATCCACCCCCGCGTTGAATTGGGAACGTACCCATGGCCAACGACTGATACCAGGGTTGCATGATGAGTTCTTTGCGCCCTTTGATGAACCAACGATCGGCGGCCGCGCCTGAATAGACATTCCGGCGAATCCGTGCAGGTAACGAACCATTCAGCACCAGCGCATCCATGTGGCTCGTATGGTTTGCGACCACGATGCAAGGGCCGGTAATCGAATCGAACTTCTCCACACCGGTAATCGTCAACGGCTTGCAGTATTTGCTCACATACCGATCGTAGGCATGCCAGCGGAACAACCGTCGGCCCGCTCGCGCCCACCCGGTCACTTGCCAGGGGTGCGGACCAACCGTGCCGCCTTCCTGCTTGAGGAGCTTGGCGAAGAGTTCAAAGTTTATCGCCGGGAGGATTTGCATGTCAGCCGAGGTACTGATTTCCTGGGCCAAGGTTGCGCAGTGGGCTTTGAAGTTGTCTGGCGCGTCAAAAATGGTGCACTGATCCCACTCCCCGAGAAGCCGGTAGCTGCTGACTATCTTTCCCTCCCAACGCTCGATGGCTTCACTCATCTTGCGGAAGGTAGCGACGGGGTCTTCGTGGATGGCCTTGATTCCACCAGAGTGGTAACGCATCAGCATTACATAGGTAGGCAAAACACTACTTCCCCGAGTCGGCATTACCTACCAGCATGTCGACAAAGTCATCAATCGACATTGCTGGAAACGTGGTTACCTTGATCGTGCCGCGCGCACCGAGTTCGATGGATACGCGCGACATCACTTCGTTGGACGGTGCTTCGATGATATTGACGAAATCGTAGCCGCCGAGCACCGCGTATTGAGATACGACCCGCGCACCCATGGCTTCCACTTCCTTGTTTACAGCCTTCAACCGCTCGGGCCGTTCCTTGAGGGTTTTGCGCCCTTCGTCGGTCAGCGTACTCAGCATGATGTAGGTAGCCATAGATTCTCCCTCCCTCGAGTTTTCAGTGTACTCTTTTGACCACCCCGGGCCAGGCTCCTTGTCAGCCTCTGACGTGTCGCTATCTCAGGACGTATTCCCCCGGTGCGGCGCCAATCACCGGAAAATGCTCACTACCGAGCGTTCTGGGCGCTGACAGTTTCTCTTCGCTACGCGCATCGAGCCATTCGATCCAGTGGTTCGTCCAGGATCCCCCATGCTCGGTGGCCGTCTTCAGGGCAGCATCCGCATCTTGAGGAAGTTCGGTTGCGACGAAGTATTTCAGATGCCTGTTGTCCATACGGCTGCTGATGGTCTGGGTATGGTTCTGGTTGGTCAGCACAAATTCGACATTGCCTCCGAATAGCTGCGCGCTGCGATAACAGGCACGCCAGGGGGTAATGTGATCGGTACTGCCGGCCATCAGGTAGATGGGATAATCGATCTGGCTCAAGTCCACGCCTTTGCCGAGGATACGCATCTCGCGTTTTGCCAACTGGTTGTACTGAGACAGATCCAGGAACGTGCACTGCATCTCGGCCGGAACACGGGTGTAGTCCATCGACCAGAAAAGCAACGGGTGTTTTGGCGGTTCTTCCCCCATGAGGTAGTTGGCTCGGAAAAAACTCATCACGTTCTCTTCGATCCGCAACATCGCAAACATCTCAAAAACATCACGTTCCGAAAACAAACCCCGGCGGCGCACGGTGGACTTCTGCGCCTCGACGGATCGTTCCGTGACAAACAATCCAAATTCGCTGTCTCCGGGTCGAAAATCCAGGACGTTCACGAACAGCGACATGGTATCCACCCAATCATCACCCCGTGCCTGCATGACGCCGGCGGCGGCAGCGGTAACCAGCCCCCCGGCACACAGGCCCATCAGGTGAACTTTGTCCCGCCCGGTGATTTCGCGCATGACGCGAATGGCTTCGATGACGCCATCTGCGTAGGTATCCAGACTCCACTGGCTGTGATCTTTTTCGGGATTCCGCCAACTGATGGCAAAAACCGGGATGCCGGCGTCGAGCAACCGCTGGAACAGGCTGCGGTCTGGAGTGAGATCGCCCAGATAAAAACGGTTCACCTGGCTGAAGACGTACAACAGGGGAATCGCCGAAACTTCTGCGGTCTTCGGCTGGTACTGCATCAGTTCGAAAAGTTCGGGGCGAAAAACCACGGCACCTTCGGTGGCGGCAACATCCACACCCACCGTGAACGCGTTCCGGTCGGCAACCGCCGGATATCCGTGATTGTGGCGAACATCATCAAAAACGTTACGCATGCCGTTGATGAAACTGGCGCCCTGAGTCTCCTGCAGCTTTTTCAAAGCCGCCGGGTTGCCGATGAGCGTATTCACCGGGGCAAGTACGTCTTTCGCGGCAGAAAGGACAAAATTCGCCCGGTCACGCTCGATACCTTCCAACCCGGATGCGGCCAGCCAGTCGTCCAGCGAATTCGACCACGCGAGATAGGACTGCCCGATGCGTCGGAACAGCGGGTTTTCTGACCAGGCTTCATCGGCAAATCGGGCGTCGGCGTCACCGGGGTTTACATCGCTCGAACCGAACCAGATGCCGGCCATGTCACCGGCAAGCTTGCGGCCCGCCTCGAACACCGCCCTGGGTTGGGCGGTCGCCTGCGTCAACACCATGCCCCACGCATCCATGAGGGCTTTGGAATCTACCCCGAAGGCGTTACTGGCAGCGGCCCCTTCGGTTCGATCCGCGATATCTTCGGTTGCCGGATTTGCGCTTTTGTTATCCGCCATTTGTCGTCTCTCCAAGGTGGTGAGAAGCAGGACCTTGACCGGCATTCATACTAAACGAGTTACCGATTGTGAGCTCAGGAAAGAGCAGGACGTTCCGAGTCGTCCCTGTGGTTGTGTGAAACAACCGAGTCAAAGGATTGTGAGCAAAACAAAGCCCGCGAATCCTTCAGGAATTGCGGGCTTCAGCTACTCTGATCTTATCAGGTGCGGCTACCAGAGCGGCATCCGATGTTACGCAGCCTCTTGCTGTACTTCTTTTACTTCTTTTTCGGTTACTTCTTCTGCAGGTGTGGCCGGGTTGAAAACGTTGCGAATCAAACCACCGGACTGTTCAACAGCGTCCTTCACGATCTCACCGCGGCTCTGCACGGCAGATTTCACGCCTTCCCAGACGGATTGACCATATTCGCGCTGGAGTTCGACAAAAGAGCCGATATCACGGACTTCAGGCAGCTTCTGAGCAAATTCCTGGTTGAACTCCCAGACCTTACGCAGCTCTTCGCCACCAAGTTCGACAAATTTACGAATCGTGCTGGTGTTCACTTCAAACAGCTCGCGTCCTAATCTGGCTTGTGTTTCGAACGGGTTCATCTTCGCTTCCTCTTCGTATAATGAGTTTTGACCAAGGGGTCTGTTGCAATGCACAAACGCATTGTGCACCACAACATTGTGCAATGCAATATAATTTTCGATTTCGATGGTTGTTACGGTCCGACGGGGGTTTTCGGCGCTTTCCGGGCCATTTATCCCCGTGTTGGCGGGCTCAAACAAGTCGTTTGGGAGGCCCTCTCGTGCCAGCGACCCGTCAAAAGCCGTCCGTTTGACGCGCCAATACCGTCAACCGTCCGTTCTCTCCTTATTGCGCCGCAACAAATCTTGTTGACCAATCCCTATTCTTCAGCAAAACTTAGGTAACACAGCGGATGGCGTTGCGTGTGTACGAAAAGCTGGATGTTTCAGCGAACCGAATCAAACGACCTTCCAATTGGTTCGCCATAGCCGAGTTACCCCGCGTGATGCTGGAGGTCTCCTCCCTGGCCTACACCTGGCCGCTGGTCGCCGCCATGCCGTGCGGCGACAACCACCCCGTACTGGTATTACCCGGTTTTACCGCCGGTGACGAATCCACCCTGGTTCTGCGGCGTTTTCTTTCGCGCCTCAAGTATCGGGCGATGCCCTGGCAACTTGGCCAGAACACCGGCAGCTTTGAACTCCAGGATGCGCTCATCGAGCACTTCGACCGCGTCACGCAAACCCTCGACCGTAAGATTTCTATCGTGGGGCAAAGCCTGGGAGGCATATACGCCCGGCAATTGACGCGGCTGTTCCCGGACCGGATTCGACAGATTATCACCCTCGCCAGCCCCTTCGCCTCCGAAGGACCCGAAAGCACCAATCCCCTCGTTGCCAGGCTGTTCCGTCACCTGTCCGGTATGTCCGAAAAAGAAATGCGCGAGCAGATGCTCAACTACTCGACCCAACCTCCACCGGTGCCCAGCACCGCGATCTACAGCAAATCCGACGGTGTTGTACATTGGCGTAGCTGTCTCGAATTCGATGGCGAGCAGGCGGAAAACGTCGAGATAATCGGCAGCCATTCCGGTATGGCCATGAACCCCATGGTACTCAATGTCATTGCAGACAGGCTCGCGCAGCCGGAGGGGCACTGGCGCCGGTTCAAGCGAAACCAAGGCATGCGCTCCTGGGTTTACCCAAGACCTGCGCGCAACCGCGCTCGGCCAACGAGCGTCAGCTGATGCGCCAACTCAGGAAATACCCCAATCGTCGTTTGTACGACCTGACTGACAGCATCTATGTGACGGTCGAAGACGTACGCAAGATGATCTTGAAAGGCGACAGCATCCACGTAGAGGACAGCAAAGACGGTAGCGATATTACCCGTGGTGTATTGTTGCAGATTCTTGCGGACCAGGAGTCAGAGGGTCACGAACCCGTGCTGACCAACCGCGCGATCGAACAGATCATCCGCTTCTACGGCCAGGACTTCGGTGGGCTGGTCTCTCGTTACATCGAACAGAGCATGGTGACGTTTCTCGAACACCAGGATCAGTTCCGCCGCCGCATGCGGGAGATGAGCGATCTGAACCCGTTCAACTTTGTCCGTCAGGCGATGGAACGGAGCTTCTCCGATGGCAAATCCAATACCAGCACCCCATCGGAACCCGCATCGGAAGATGACAAGGGCTCAGGTTAGGTTTAGTGACTCTCAAGGGGTCTGTCTGGTACTCGAGCATTTCCCCGGAGCTGAAGTCGGCCTCGGCCCTTTTCAGTCTCCGTGGTGGAAGGCAAGGGCCTTGGCAACCAACTGATAAACCTCCGCATTAAAACCTAACCCCGAATGGGATCCACGCACCTCGTGGTGAACGATGTTCGGACTGACATCGTCCACACAAGCCCGCCATGCCACCACCCCGTCGGTTTTGGAATAGATCGCGGTAATAGGAACGGTGATGGGGGTTTTTTGCCGCTCCCGCAAGAGACGTTTGACCGCCTCTGGCGTGAGCCCGGTGTCTACCTGAACCAACTTACCCATGCTGGTGGCATTCAATCCGCCGCGAACGGGGCTGCCAAGCGTGATCACCGAACGCACGAGGTCGGGCCGGTCGCGGGCTACCTCACGGGCAAGCGTTCCACCCCGGCTCCAGCCTACCAGGCTCGGCGGATCCGCTTGACCGGTATTGTTGCCCTCCAGCCGGGTGATCAACTTCGGCAGGAACTTCATCATCGCACCACGATTGACGCCCAGACCCCAGGGTTCGACGTCATAACCGAGCGAACCGAGAAATCGTCGTAACAGCCAGGTAATGCTGTCGTCGGTCATGAAGCCAGGCAGCACCATGACTCTACCCTGCCCTTTCGGGACACGGCAGCGAAGCAGAGGCAATTGCATCATGAGCGCGGAAATCTCCGCACCCACACGACCTTCGAGCAGTTGGTGAAACCGTGGCGGTGGGGCTATGTGATCTGAGCCGGTCATTGAATCGTTCGACCCTCGGAAGATGCCTATGGCAGATCTGTTCAGTCTAAGAAAACTGTCACCGGTTAGAAACCGTTTCGATTAACATAGCTATCGATGAGCACGACGCTAACAACGGCAATCATACTGGCAGGTGGCCTCGGCGTACGGCTGAGACCTTTTACCGAAGACATGCCCAAGGCGATGGTCGAGGTCCAGGGAAAACCGCTGCTCCACTGGATCATCCTCTGGCTCGCAAAAAACGACATCGAGCGTATCGTCATCGGCGTTGCGTATAAAAAGGAAAAAATCATCGACTGGGTGGAGAGTCACTCGTTTGGACCGAAAATCGAATTCAGTCACCACGAAGTCGAAAGCGGAACGGGCGGTGGCATTCGCCGTGCGGTCGAGTCGAGGGGAATCGATGACGAGGTTTACCTCGTCATGAACGGCGACGAACTGTGCGACCTCCCGCTCGACAGCATGCTGCGGTTCCACGTCAAACAGGCGCCGGTGGCCACGATATTGAGCACCCCGCTGCGAAGCAATTTTGGCGTGGTCGAGATCGACTCGAGACAGCGCATCACGTCTTTCGAAGAGAAACCGCTGATCGACAGCATTTTCGTGAACTCCGGCGTTTACCTCTTCGACCGCCAGATCAACAGCCAACTACCCAAAATTGGCGATATCGAAAAGACGACTTTCGTTTCCCTGGCAAAAGAAAAGAGTATGGCCGCGTACAGATATTTCGGGTTCTGGCGAACCATCAACACCGAAAAAGATCTTCAGGACATTGAAGACAACCTGGAATTCCTGACCTCATAGTCGGGAACCCGGAAAGTGCTCGGGGCACCCTAACGAACCGATTTACGTAGCGTGTATAGAGTCACCAGGTAGTTGAGGCCAAACTGCAGTAGCCGGCGTTTCGAGCGCCCTGAAATCCTCTCGCGGAAATGATAGGGAATCTCCACGACCCGGGATGGATCATGGCGCGTCATCTTGACCAGCAGTTCCTGTAGAATATCAAAGTGCAGACAAACAAGCCGCTGTGCTCGCAGCAAGTCGCCGTTGTACAGTCGGAAACTGTTGGATGTATCCAACGCGGTCACGCCGGTGACCTTTCTGAAAACAAAATTCAATACCTTGCTCATCGCCGTCAACATAAACGGATTGTCGGTAGCGCCTCCCGGCATGAACCGCGAGGCTATGACGATATCCGCGTCATCCCGCCGCTCCCAGAGTTGACGAATAAATTCAGCACTGTGCGATCCATCCGCGTCCATCATGATCACAAAGGCACCGCTCGTTTCCTCAATGCCCGTTCTTATCGCCTCTCCATAGTAGTCGCTGGTTGCTCTTTTTACCCAGCGAACCCCGTGTTGCCGACAGACTTCTTCGGTGTTGTCGGTCGGTTCCATCGTGTCGACGACAACGATCTCGAGACTCACGGTCAGTTCGCGGGCAACTCGTCCCAGCTCTGGAAGTAGGCAGGATAGATTTTGTGCCTCTGAATAGGACGGAATCACTATCGAGAGCATCATTCCTTTACGCTTCTCCAGTACTCGACGGCAGACTCCAGGGAAACATCCAGAGGCGTTGGTTCGGGCCACTCGAGCAGGTTCTGAATTTTGGATGAGTTCAGTACCAGGTAGGGTTGATCGGACGTGATGGGTCTCTGCGGATATTTGCCCGGGTATTCCTCGATATGAATCTTTTCCTTGTCGAAACCGACGATATCGGCCAGACGATGCGCGACATCGATGTTCCTGATGCCAACCCCGGTGGAAACGTTGAGCACCTCACCTCGCGCTTGGGCCTTGTCCAAAGCCAGCAGGTAGGCGTTGACATGATCATCCACCCACATGTAGTCGCGTATGGATTCTGGCGCTCCGATGTGGATATCCTGGTTATGTAACATCCGGTCTATCAGGTATTCAATGAAGAAACTCTTATCGTATTTCCTGCCGAAAGTGTTGACGCATCTCATCACGACCGAATTCAGGCCGTGCACGTCATGGGACATTCGAACATACATATCTCCAAAAGCTTTCGTGCAGGCATAGGGGCTCGACGGCGCGAGCGGCAATGTTTCGACGAACGGTTCCTCCAACGGCTGCAGTCCGTAAACTTCGGCCGTTGATGCGAAAACGAACCGTCTGTCCCGGTAGTCATCGAGTTTCATCAGCGCCTGAATCAGGTTTACGGTTCCGTTGACGTTCACCCTGAGGTAGTCGATGGGATTGTCGAACGAGGCCCTGACCGGAGACAAGGCTGCCGCGTGTACGATCTTGTCAGGTTCTATCTTCTGCAACAGATTTTCGGTCGCCGCGTAGTCGGAGATATCCAGTTCATGAGTTTCTATCTGATCTTTGAGTGAACTCAAAGGGCGAAAGTCCCTGGATCTACATGGTTTGAAAATACCGTGAACTTCCGCAACGCCCGCGAGCCTGTGAGCCAGTTCACCCCCGATGAACCCGGTAATCCCGGTTATCAGTATCTTGTCCAAGTCCGCTCCTCTTCGCGGGACAACACTTCTTGAGTTCGAATTCTCTCACAACCTGAATCGCAACAGGACTGGACTTCACTTGGCGACACCAGGGAGGTTTTGCCTTGGCAATCCCTCATACTGACATGTGGTCAAAACGTATGT
>JACZXA010000304.1 GCA_022571865.1 Pseudomonadota bacterium | reverse complement strand
GTTGGGCGTTAAGCCTGACTCTCCGGTTTCTCCGTCGGTATGAGCATGAGCCTACGCACGTTGCTCGACGATTCGACCCTGCCGGATGTGCAGATCTCAGGTTTGACGGAAGATTCCCGTCAGGTACTGGCGGGTGATGGATTTATCGCAATCAAGGGCGCGCAGGTGGACGGACACGACTACGCCTTGGATGCCCAGCGTCGTGGAGCCCTGGCAGTACTCGCTCAACACAGGGATTTAGCTGTGGATATTCCCGTGGTGGTGGTTGCCGAGTTGCCGGAGCGGCGTGGCGCTCTGGCAGCGAAACTCTACAATTATCCGAGCGAGAAGTTGCACTGTGTAGGAGTCACTGGAACCAACGGTAAGACATCGATCGCTCACTTTGTCGCTGACCTTGCCGGAAGGCTCGGCGAACCAGCTGGATATATGGGCACAATTGGCTGGGGTGACATCGGTAGGCTCGAACGAGTAAAACTCACGACCGAAGATGCGGTGACCATACAGAAACGCCTTGCGCTGTTCGCAGAGCAAGGCAAACGTTGGGTTGCCATGGAGGCCAGCTCTCATGCCCTTGACCAGGGTCGGGTAATTGATGTTGCTTTCGACGTGGCCGTGTTCAGCAACTTGTCGCGTGATCACCTCGACTATCACGCGACATTTGATGACTATGCGCAGGCCAAAACCCGCCTGTTCGATTGCGCTTCGCTGAACCTCGCTGTCATCAACGTTGATGATCCATTTGGCAGAACGCTCGCGCCTCGATTGCAGAATCGAATGGCTGTCCTCAGCTATGGAAACAAGGACGCGGATGTTTCCTGGCGGAACCTGCAATTCTCTAACGCGGGTGTTTGTGGGGAGTGGGTAACCCCCTGGGGTTCTGCCGAGCTCAATCTACCTCTGGTTGGAGAATTTTTTGTTGCCAACATGGCTGCCGCTCTTGGCGTTTTGTGCGCTGCCGGAAACGATTTGTCTGCCGTTGCTACCGCGGCGATGAATATAGTTCCGGTACCCGGACGCATGGAGTTCTATCACGAGCCCGGCCGGCCCGCCGTGGTAGTGGATTTTGCGCACACACCTGATGCGCTGGAGAAGGTGCTGGTAACACTCAAGCGCCATACCGAAGGCAAACTCGTGTGTGTATTCGGCTGTGGTGGCGATAGGGATCCAGGTAAACGCCCGCTCATGGCCGAGGTGGTAGAACGTTGTGCAGATGTGCTGTGGCTGACCAGCGACAATCCCCGCAGCGAAGATCCCGGGAAAATTATTGCAGACATGCGCGAGGGTTTGTCCGATCGAAGTCGGGTGTTTGAAGTTAGCGATCGCACCGAGGCGATTACCCGCGCCGTGGAAACTGCCGCTCCGGAAGATCTCATTCTGGTCGCCGGAAAGGGTCATGAAGAATATCAGGAGATCCAGGGAGAACGGATTCCGTATAGCGATTCAGAACTGGTCGCGACCTTAACTCGTGGGGTGAGCTGATGCTCTTGTGGTTGACTGACTATCTGGCGGAATTTGTCAGTGGTTTTTCGGTATTTCAATACCTGACGTTTCGCACGATGGTCAGTGTTGTGACTGCGTTGACGATGTCGCTACTGATCGGTCCCATTGTGATCGCAAGGTTGAGCCATCATCAGATCGGTCAAGTTGTGCGTGAGAGCGGGCCTGCAAGCCACCTGAGCAAGGCGGGAACACCCACCATGGGTGGCGTGTTGATACTCATCGTGATCGTCATCACCACGCTTTTGTGGGGTGATCTCGACAACCGTTATATCTGGACGGTTTTGTTGGTCACGATCTCGTTCGGTGCCATTGGTTGGTGGGATGATTATATGAAACTAACCAGGCGCAACAGTCAGGGATTACTCTCCCGTTGGAAATTCTTCTGGCAATCGGTCATGGGTCTGATTGCGGCTGGTTTTCTCTACGCGACTGCAGAGGTACCTGCGGAAACTGCCCTCATTGTGCCGTTCTTCAAAGAAATAGCGATACCGCTGGGGATCGGCTATATCGCGGTCGCCTATTTTGTGATCGTGTGGACAAGCAATGCCGTGAATTTCACCGATGGCCTGGATGGACTGGCCATTTTGCCGACCGTCCTGGTGGGAGCGGCACTGGGTTTGATCGCTTATCTGGTCGGGCACATTGAATTCGCGGCATACCTGCAGATTCCCTACATTCCGAATGCCGGTGAACTTGCGGTGTTCTGCGGAGCGTTGATCGGTGCGGGGCTGGGGTTTTTGTGGTTCAACACCTACCCGGCTCAAGTGTTCATGGGCGACGTGGGGGCGCTCGCGCTTGGGGCTGCACTCGGTGTGGTGGCGATTATCGTTCGTCACGAGATTGTGTTGTTCATCATGGGTGGGCTCTTTGTCGCTGAAACCCTGTCAGTCATTTTACAGGTAGCGTCGTTCCGGTTGACCGGACGTCGCATCTTTCGTATGGCGCCGATACATCACCACTTCGAGCTGAAAGGCTGGCCGGAACCACGGATCATCGTACGGTTCTGGATCATCACGGTGGTGTTGGTGCTGATTGGTCTTTCGACTCTCAAGCTCAGATGAACAGCTCCTCAGGTGTGGGAAAGCTCGGCTAGATGGTATGCACGGCAATCATAGGAATGGGTATCACAGGCTATTCGTGCCTGCGTTATCTGGCCGGGGTGGATAAGCTGGTGGTAGTCGACACGCGCAGCAATCCCCCCAATGGTGCGTTGGCGCATAACAACTTTCCGGGCGTGGATTATCGCTTTGGAAGTACTCGATACGATTTCGCCGGAATCGATCGGGTGATCGTCAGTCCGGGCATCGATATGGACAATTGCCTGCTCAAGGCTGCTCACACCTTGCGCCTGGAATTCTTGAGCGACATCGATTTGTTCTGTCAGGTGGCCACGGCCCCCATCATCGCGATCACGGGAACCAACGGTAAAAGCACGGTGACCTCCCTGGTCGGACATATCCTCGAAACAGCAGGCAGGCGCACGGCAATTGGCGGCAACCTCGGGGAGGCGGCGCTGGACCTGCTGGATGAGGAAACGGAGTGTTACGTGCTGGAACTGTCCAGTTTCCAACTCGAGAGAATGACGAGTTTCGGGTTCCGTTCGGCAACCGTCCTGAATATTACCGAAGACCATCTCGATCGGCATGGATCCATTGAGAGTTACCTGGCTTCCAAGCAGCGTATCTATACAGGGTGTGAGGTGGCTGTCGCCAATCGAGCCGATGTAATGACGCTGCCGGAACACGCGGTGGGGAAGCTGGTGACCTTTGGTCTCGATGCACCTGAGCGAGGAGCCTGGGGTGTCGTGTCCCGCGGAACAAGGAGGTTTCTTGCTCGCGGAACCGCACGCGGCGCAGCGGACGAATTCCCCAGCGATGTGGAAGACGTTATTGCTGTTGATGAGTTGGCGGTTTCCGGACTTCACAACGAACTGAACGTACTGGCCGCGTTTGCTTTGCTGGATGCCGAAGACCTACCCGTATCCACGTTGGCGGAGGGTGCGCGATCTTTTCGGGGATTGCCGCATCGCTGCGAGCTGGTTTGCGAGTGCGGCGGTATTGGCTATGTCAACGACTCCAAAGCGACCAACGTAGGCGCGACGGTGGCGGCGCTCGAGGGCCTGGGTAATGAGACTCGAAAACGCCTGGTGTTGATCGCGGGTGGAGAGGGTAAAGGTGCAGACTTTTCCCTGTTGAAACCGGCAGTC
>JACZXA010000119.1 GCA_022571865.1 Pseudomonadota bacterium | reverse complement strand
GCCCAGGCCTCCACTCACCCGGTTATCGGTACAAACTATGGCGCACGTCGACGCCCGGGGGTCGATCCGACCATGTATCCGTACCAGATCAACCCACGGTTCAACACCCCGGATATTTATCGTTATGACGGTGGCGATGCGGATGACGGAAACGCCGTGACCCTGACCAACGCCGATCCATCGGTGGAGTTCGACCATCAGGCGGCAACGTTCGATCTGACGTGGGAAATCAGCGACACCACGACGTTGAAGTACCTCTATGGCTACCAGAGCTTCATCTACACCTTCGACAAAGACTTCGACTATTCGAACAGCGTGTTATCGAGCTGGGGTGACACCGTAACCGAGGACGTCGACAGCTGGTCACATGAGCTGCAGCTGTTCTGGGAGTGGGGAAATATCACCGGTACCAGCGGCATCTACGCGTTCTCCGAAGACCGCATGCAACACTATGCGTTGCGTAACCGGTTCGACCAGGGCCGTCGGATCGATCCCGCACAATATGGAACCATCGGTACGGTGTTTGGCGGTTTGAGTGTTTTCGGCCTGATGGGCTTTATCCCCGAGTGTAATCACTTTGCCGATCTCGACAAGGGTTTCGATACGTTTGGCCGATGGTGCGGCGACACGGGCGTTCCGGGTAATTTCAACACCGACCTGAAAAACGGCGATGTCGGTGCAGCCTACGAGCATCGCAACGACATCGAGAACACCGCGTATGCCGCCTACACCCAGATCGACATCGACCTGTCTGATCAATGGAGCTTGACGGTTGGCGTACGCTACGCGAAGGACAAACGTTACGCGTTCGAGAATCGTGGCGGGTACTCCGAGATTGTTCCCGGAACCTGGATCTATGGCGTCGCGCTCTGGAATGACGGATTCGGTGGTTTCTCGGTTCCGCAGATGCCCGGTCGCCTGCTGACAACGGCAGATTTTCTAACTCCGACAGGGAGCATCATCTCGCCGCTTGCCTTCTACAACGTCATCAATGGATCCGCCACGTTAAACGGTACGCCTTTTGACGGCATTGGCGGTGGTGTCAACGCTGAGAATCCCATCACACCCGTCTGCCCACTCACGCAGGCTGACTGTGGCGGTTTACCCATCATGGCGCTCGGCGGCGTACCGATAAGCTGGGGTAGTAAGGCCGACGGCGAGGATGATTGGAGCGATATCAACTATCGCATCAACTTCAACTACGAGCCGACCGACGACATCCTGATCTACTTCGGGGTGACGACCGGTTACCGCGCTGGCGGGTACTCGTTAGGCGAACCCGATGCCCGCGACAACCCGCGTGACATCAATGGTTTCCCCATTCCGGGTCCTCTCGGTCTGGCAACTTACGAGCAGGAAGAAGTATTGGCGTTCGAGGTCGGCTACAAAGGCCTGCATTTCGACGGCACCCTGTCGATCAACATGGCCGCCTACTACTACGACTATGAGAACTACCAGGACGACATCGACTTCTTCGATCCGGTTCGTCAGGAAGTGGTCAGCACGGTCGGCAACATTCCGAAAATCAAGAACCTCGGGTTCGAGATCGACGGCATGTGGCTGGCGGGAGACCACGTTACCATTGGCGGTAACTACAGTTACACGATCAGCGAGTACAACACGACGTTCCTGCTGGTCAACAACAGTGACCCACGTTATCCCGGTTCGATCTTCGGTGGCGTTATCGGCGGCGACCCCTTCGATGCACCGCCCGACCTTCTGGCGACCTACATCCGCGACGTAAACGGCGAGCAGGTCAAGGGTATTCCGAAGCACAAGGGTGTTCTCTGGAGTGATGTCAGTTGGAGCACCGATTTTGGTAACTTCGACTGGTACCTGGTTGCTGCTGTCACGGGCGAGTACAACAGCCATACGTTCTCCCGTCCCGATTATGACCTCATCCCCCAGCGGGAGCGTTTCGACACGCGCCTGACCTGGCGTGGTCACGACGGTACCTGGCAGGTTTCGGCGTTTATCGACAACGTTCTCGATGACTCCTATGTCCGAAGCATCGGCATCGGCGGCGAGGGTAACGACTGGATAGCTTCGGGCTCTCCGTTGTATCCGCGTTATTACGGGGTTGAAGTGTTCTGGCGTTTTGGTCAGAACTAAGCGAAACGACTCGCCTCAAAACAAAAAACCCACGGCTTGCGCCGTGGGTTTTTCTTTGGGCCAAGGTAAATCGATTTGTCATTTCCGATTTATTTCTTTTGAGGCACTCCAATGATTGAACTCACGGAAAAAGATGAAGTAAAACCACTCTGCCCATACTGCCCGGCAGCAATCGATGAGCTTTGGTTTCAGCAAGTCCGAATTTTTTTCGGGCGACGTTATGTGTATTTTTGCTCAATATGCTGAAAGACACTTGGCGTTTCGCACCGCAAGGGACTGTAACGTGCAGCCTGCTGGCTTCGTTTCCACGAATATCAAGGAAGCTCCATGAACAAGATAATCCCCGTCGACGTCTCCCGGTTCTGCTTCCGAATTCATCGCGATCTGTCGGTGACGACATCCGAGATAAAACCAGGGCCACCCGAACGCATTGATGGAATGACGGTTGGAATCGTGACCCTGGAACGGGATCCGCCCCACGGTGGTGAAGTTCATCCCGACGGTGATGAAATTCTGTACGTCATTTCCGGCGCGCTCAAGGTGACGAGTGATTCAAACCCAGGGGAGGCTGTCCACCTTGGACCCGGTGACGCTGGCATCGTGGAAAAAGGCGAGTGGCATAAAGTACAGGTTCTCGAGAAGACGCAACTTTTACATATCGGTCCTGGGCCCAACGGTGATCATCGACCGCTATAGATAAAAATGACAAACCGAAAATTCCAGCACACCGCTGGGCAAAAAGCGTACGACAGTTACCCCAGGAAGATCACCGAGAAGCTGCTGGTTTTTCGTGAGCTGATTTTTCGCATCGCGGGGCAATTAGACGAAGTCGGTCAAATTGAAGAAACCCTGAAGTGGGACAACCCAAGTTATCTAACTTACGCCCCTAAAAGCGGAACGACGATCAGGCTTTCTGCCCTTCGAGCGAAGGATGACAAAGTTGCGATGTCGGTTCATTGCCAGACGAGTCTGATAGCGGACTTTCGACAACTTTATCCAGAGCTCGAGTATGACGGAAATAGAAGTCTTCTTTTCGACGTCAACTTTACGTTACCGCTGGGAACGATAGAACATTTCATTTCATCGGCTTTAACTTAATCACAGAAAAAGGCATGACATCGGAATCTGACCATACCGATGCTGAGACAACCCATGATGACTCGAAACGCAACCTGCAGTTGCGGCCAACTCATTCTGACTACCCGGGGAGATCCACTACGAGTCTCGGTGTGTCACTGTCTGGCGTGCCAACGCCGTACGGGGAGCGTGTTCGGCATGCAGGCTAGATTCTCGAGCGACCAGGTCAGCTGCAAAGGCGCGAGTTCAGAGTATGTTCGTACAGCCGACAGTGGCAATCCGATTACTTTTCACTTTTGTCCGGAGTGCGGTTCGACCATGTACTATCGACTGGGCGATACACCAGAGATGATCGCCATACCCGTCGGCGCTTTCGCGGATCCGGAATTTCCTCCTCCCGCGTTTTCCGTCTACGAAGCGAGGCAACACGCCTGGGTGGGGTTACCCGACAACATCGAACACTTCGATTGAAACAGGTGGAATACGGGCTCAGGTAGCGATGAATACGTGGATCGCACTCTTTCGCGGTATCAACGTTGGCGGACACCGTAAGCTGCCGATGAAGGAACTCGTTGCTGAACTCGAGAAACTCGGTCTGTCCGAGGTAACCACCTACATCCAAAGCGGTAATGCGATATTTAAGGACGACGACATTTCTGCAACCGCGCTATCAGCGAAGATCGCGAGCGCGATCGAGTCGAGCCACGGTTTTCGACCGGATGTCATGGTTATATCCGCCGATGCATTTAAAGCTGCCGCTTCCAACAGCCCATTTCCCACCTCGGAAGCTGCTGCCAAAACCGTACATCTGTATTTTTTTACTGAGCCACAAACCGAACTAAATCGATCGCTACTCGATGCGGCACAGACCGGCCGTGAGCAATACCATCAGGGTAACCAAGTTCTGTATCTGCATACTCCCAACGGTTTCGGCAACTCCAAGCTTGCTCAAAAGGTTCCACAAGCGCTCGGCGTTCCGGTAACGGCCCGCAATTGGCGTACGGTGACAAAAATCCTGGAGCTCGTGGAGCAACTAAACTGACGTTGCGCAATCCTGGAGCGACTTAATTGTCGCTCTCTCCTCAGCCAACCTGACAAGAATTCTGGCGTCCCCGCTGGGGATTCATAACCCTGCCGTTCAGACCCAACCGAGTTCGCCCAACGCCCACGGTGCATTCCATACTTTGACCATGCTGGATATCAGATCATTCTCATCGAGGGTCAACACATACACGTAGTGTGTATTCGTCTGTTGGTTGGTCGGCGGCACGGGGCCTCCATCACCACTATGTGTCCCATGAAAAGGTCGCAAAAAAAATCGCGGTACGCATCGAAGCATCGTATGAAGACGAATGCAGGTCGTAACTACAGCCTGGCAGGGGTCACTTCCGAGAGCTGCCATCCAGTTCGCGTATCCCTCTACGGTGTCGATATCAACCAGCGGTTCCACTGAGCGGAAAACGCGGCCACCTGGGGCAACATATTGTTTGCACCCTTCCCAACCCTTCAGGGTTTCGCATGCATGAAAGAAGTCTGTGGCGGTTTCGAATGCAGACATGGTTTTCTCCCTGGCTGTTCCTGTTTGAAATAGTGAAGACTCCGAGTCAGGTTCGCGCCCTGACAGCGTCGATGTTACCGCGGGGCGAACCACTTGCTCGAATCGGGTTCCGATCCGGGATCTGTTTCGTAACTCTCCCAGCCAATTCTTTGAGGTTCGCTCGAAAACTCGATGACTAAGGCGGGGTGCGCCTCCAGCTCGTCTGTTCATAACAGGTCGATAATCCGGCTGTATTTGAGAATGAATTCTCGTCTCGGCCTGCTCGGCGCTCCCGTGCTGCTATCGTCGATCTCGTTATAAACCAGATACAGCCCGGCGTTCGCCGATGAAAGCCACGAGAATCGAAAGTTGGTCGCGATCAGCTTGTCACGCTCGTTGAACTGAACGAGCGCCTGCAGCAGAATTTTTGGCGTGAACGAATACGAGAGCCTGAGTCGGGCAAGATTGACCGTAAAATCACCACCCGGAAGCTTGATGTCATTGTAGTCCCAGGAGAGAGATCTGCGCAACGTTTCCCCGATGCGGTAATTCAAAGTGGGTGAAATGGCAACACGATCGCCGCCAAAAAAACCACCCACCGTCGTACGAACTCTGAAGCTCAGCGGTGCGCCCCGGTCACTCGACAACACCAACTGGACTTCTTTGTTGTCGTATTTATCCGCTTGAACACTCATCCCATCGACAATATCGAAGGCTTCCTTCACCCCCTCGTGAGTGAAGTTCATTCCTGTGTGAACCTCCCAACCGTTCCGCCACTCCCAGTGGTTGTCCACATGCAGAAAACCGGTTTCGTGATATCCGTCAAAATCCCAAAACCCACGGTAGTTGACGTGCGGTCGCAATTCGTGAAGACCCCAGAGATCGTCGGGTCGAATTCGCCGAAACACGCCAAAACTGCCTTTGCGATAGCCTCTACGGGACAAAAAACCGACCTCTGGATTGAACGCATCACCCACTTCTGCATAGGAGAGGTTGTTCGACCAGTTTTCGGAGCTATAGCTGGCTTCGAGCTTGAATGCATGGTCTTTGCCGGAAAGGTCCGGTGAATCTGTTTTGGCGAAGTATCCCGATAGTGTCGTCTCCTCACCAATGCCCCAACGACCATCGATGGCGTAGGCACGATTGTAGTCATCGCTTTCATTACCGTTCACGCTGCCGTCGCCGTCGCGGTTGACGAAAATTGCTCCGAGAGACGACCGGTTCCGAAATTCCTGGTTGACTCTTATCACGGTAAAATCGTTTTGCGGCGTGCTGCCTTCGAGCCCCTCCGCGCGCATCTGGAGAAGGCCGATGTTGGTGCTCGAACCGATCTTTCCAGAGAGGCGTATACCCCCATCGATGGGTAACTGCTCACCGTTTTCACCTACACCGATACGGCGGCTGAAGAACAATTGCATCTCGCGGCGTGAACCAACGGAAAACTGACCCGCGTTCTCCAGAAAGAAGGGGCGCTTCTCCGGAAAGAAGAGGCTGAAGCGATCGAGGTTCACCTGCAGTTCATCTACCTCTACCTGGGCAAAGTCGGTGTTGTAGGTCGCATCGAGGGTGAGGCTCGGTGTCAACGAGTACTTGATATCGAAGCCGAATTCCTCATCGACGTGGGTGCCGCCCAGTAACTCTCCGCCATGCGCAACCTTGCCCAAACCGTAGGGGGTAATCTTGAGGTTTCTCTGTGCTGGTACTCGAACGCCTTCGATCGACCCTGCCTGGGAGACACGGGACAGTGAATGTTGCCGCGGGAGCGGTGACCAGAAAACGACTTCGTTGTTGCGGCGAATGTTACGCTGGAAGTTGATCCCCCAGGTTTGTACGTCTTCATCATCGTAACGCAGTGATTTGAAGGGTATTTCCATCTCAGCACTCCAGCCGATATCGGAAATAGTCGCCTGTACAGCCCATGTGGTGTCCCAGTTGAGGTTGAAACCTCCACCACCTCCGCGGAACCGTCCGCTCGACTCCCGGGTGATCTGACCATCGTATTCGATGCCGGCCGGGTTGGTGCCAAAGACGATGCCGTTCTGCCGGTCTCGGAACGTGTCGAGTAATACCTGAAAGCTGTCGCTATCGCGCAACGACGCGTCGCGGCGGCTGTCGGAGACGATAATGGCGTTAGGATCGTCGTCGTAACAAACAATACCAATGTAGAGTGCTTTGTCAGTGAATCCGACGAAAACCTCTGTGCGTTGTGTTGCCGGTTGCCCATCGTCTGGCCGGGTCTGCCAGAACCCGGTGATTGCCTTTGCACCACGCCAAGCCGGATCATCGATGACATTGCCATCGAGTGTCGGTGTGTCATTCAACGGATAGGCCTGTGCGACCGGAGGCGTCGATGGCGGCGTAGCAACGGATGCATGCGCACAAACCACCAGACAGAGCATCGTTCCACACGCAACACTGCCAAACCACCGACGACCAACCACCTTACTCATAGGTATTCGTTACCCCAATTTCAACAACAATCCAAACCCACCTTTACTGTGAATTCGAGTATCAAGACGTAATCGCTCTGGAAAGCCCCATATACGCAGAAGCCAGCCGAGGATACCAGTGGCCATACCCCTATCGGGTGGTCGCCTCAACCAACCAGGGTGATTTTACCATACTGGTTCAATCGCCGGACGGAACGTGCCGTTCTGGCGTAACTGATGAGGTTCGAGGCTCGATCGATTTGCGCTACCGTGATACAACTACCCGGGCGTCGAATACCAAAAAGGAAGAATTTGGCAACCGCCCTCTCTGAAAATAGAACAAAACGTACGACGCTGTTGTGTCTCCTATATTTCTGTCAGGGCTTCCCCTGGGGTTTCGCGACCATCGCGTTGCTCGCGATACTCAGCCAGGCCGGTCATTCCAGGGCAGAGACCGCAATCGTCGTCTCGTTGGCAATCCTGCCGTGGACCTTCAAGTTCTTCTGGGCGCCGATGATCGACTCGCTGCGGGCGCCCGCCCTGGGGCTCAGAAGACCGTGGATCGTATTCGCGCAACTCTGCATGGCCATCACGTTGCTCGGCGCCGTGACCCAAGGCGGATTCGAGAGCACGGCCACGTTGAATTACCTCGCCTGGGTGTTTTTCGTCCACAACTGCTTCGCATCACTTCAGGACGTCGCCACCGATGCGTTGGCAGTCGATCTACTGGACGATCAGGAACGGGGCCGGGTCAACGGATTCATGTGGACGTCCAAGTTACTCGGTATTGCCGTGGGCGGAGCCGGTATGGCAACCATTATCGCCCGTTTCGACCTAACTACCGCCGTGCTGGTTCAGGTGGGTCTGCTGCTCTCGGTGTTCGTGTTGGTCATCGCCTGGCGCGAACGACCCGGGGAGCGACTCATGCCCTGGAGCAAAGGCCAGGCACAGGCGGTTTTGACAGCTCGGCCTTTCGGCTTCTTCATTACTTTGCGTGAACTGAAGCGCGCGCTTTCTCACCGTACCACGCTCGTACTCGTCGCGGTTGCTGGAACCATGCTGATTGCCGAAGGGCTCTACGAACCCGTTACGGTGGAATTTTTCGTCCAGGAGCTTGGCTGGTCGGCAGAACGTTTTTCCCAGAACCAGGGAACCCTGGGTTTACTTGGAGACGTTGTGGGCGCGTTGCTCGGAGGCTTTCTCTGCGACCGTTTCGGCCACCGCCGCATCGCCGTCATCGGAATCGTACTGATGATGACAACGTTGCTCACGTTCGGCCTTACCTCCGGATATTGGGACCGACCCGATTATCCGCACGTACTGTTGCTCCCCGCGTTCAAAGGATCTCTGGCTTTCACGACGGTATGCATGTTTTCTTTCTACATGAAGGTGTCGTGGACGGCCGCGGCAGCCACGCAGTTCACCTTGTACATGGCGATGAGCAATATTGGTTATGCCTTCGGCGCACAACTCAATCGCCTGCTGCCACTTGCCGGATACGAGCTTACTTTTGCCGAATCGTATCTCGTCGCCGGGTTACTTCCACTGATCCCCCTGGTCTTGATTTTTACCTTCAATCCCCATGGGGTCGATGAACACAAACGTGCAGATCTGGCGCTCACGACAACCGTTTGAGTGCGGTGATAGAGTACCGTGATGATCTCAGGCACCTCCAACCCAGTCCTTCCCGAGGTTCGGATGAATCTGGTCAAGCCATCAAAGCCGGTGACAGGCCGAGTCGTTGCCAACGAACTGTGCATGAACGGCAAGTCTTCGAGCTTCGTGAAACACCTCACCATCGACGTCTCCGATACGCCTCTTGCCGGCACGTTTCGCGCGGGACAATCATTCGGCGTCATCACACCGGGTAAGGACGAAAAAGGAAAGCCCCACAAGGTACGACTTTACTCACTCGCGTGCCCCACCTGGGGAGAAGACGGCGCAGGCAACGTGCTGTCGACGACGCCCAAACGCCTGCTGGATGAACACAGACCTCAACGTCGAGGCGACGACAGCGACAATCATCGACTCTTTCTCGGCGTATGCAGCAACTATCTGTGCGATCTCAACGCCGGTGATGAGGTGAGCTTGAGCGGCCCTAACAGCAAACGCTTTCTGTTGCCCGTTGATCCCGATGATCACGATTATCTGTTCCTCGCCACGGGCACCGGGATCGCTCCCTATCGTGGCATGTTGGAGGAACTCTTGAACGCGCCAGGTGGACCCTGCAAGAGCCAGATCCATCTGGTGATGGGAACGCCCTACACCTCGGATCTGCTTTATCACGACTATTTCGAAGTGTTGGCCACACAACACGATAATTTTCACTACCACACCGCGATCAGCCGCGAACCCCTGCCTGACGGACGTCGGGGACGATACATCGACAGTTTGTTAGAAGACAAACTGAACGAATTTACCCCACTACTCGCAGGCTCACGGACGCTGATTTACGTATGTGGCCTGGCCGGGATGCAGTTGGGGTTGTTCAAGTTTCTGGCAAGGCACGACCTGGACGGCGACTACTGCGAGCGTCGCAAACCATTGGATGGGCTGGCACCGGAGGTTTGGACGCCGGAACAGATCAAACGTGGAATCCATCCTACCGGGCGCTGCATGCTCGAAGTTTACTGATCCGCGCAAAGGGCCATGTATGTGTTGTAGTCCTATCACGAACCAGGATAACTCAATCTTCACAAGAGCCTGCGTCATGAAACTCGTTTCGATAATAGCGTTGGTCGCAATGTCACCGGTTGAGGTATGCGCGGCAGATGACCGCCCCAACATCCTGCTGATCGTAGCCGACGATTTGGGTTATGCAGATCTGGGATCCTACGGCGGTGACATCAAGACCCCCAACATCGACTCGCTGGCAAACGAAGGTCTGCTTTTTACCCAATTCCACACAGCACCCACGTGTTCGCCCACACGGGCCATGTTACTGAGCGGAAATAATAATCACGTGGCTGGCGTCGGCAGACAGGGCTCCGGACGAGATCTCGTCATCGACCGTCACCTGCCTGGCTATGAAACCCACCTGTCGGATCGGATCACACCGCTGCCGGCACTGCTGCGCGATTCCGGCTATCACACCTACACAGTCGGCAAGTGGCACCTGGGTATTGCCGTCGAGCACAGTCCGAAAGCCGCCGGTTTCGAACGATCGTTCAACCTCATGAACAGTTCCAGCAACCACTTCAACAGCCTCGGCATTCGCAAAGACGGATCGACCTACCGTGAGAACGGTGAAACCGTCGATTGGCCCGAAGGCGCCTACTCGACGGAGCTTTATACCGACAAGATGATCGAGTTTATCGATGCAGAGGGGAACGATGACAAACCGTTTTTTGCTTTCGTCGCATACACCACGCCTCATTGGCCGCTACAGGTACCTACCGAGTATCTGAATAAATACGCAGGCCACTACGATGAAGGATACGATGCGCTCCGCGAACGGCGTTTCGAGTCTTTGCAGCGCGCCGGTATCATTCCTGCCACCTCGACTTTACCACCACGGCTGGAATCCATTCCACCGTGGAGTGAATTGTCAGAAGAAGAAAAGAAGAGGGAAGCCCGGAAGATGGAATTGTACGCGGCCATGGTGGAAAACCTCGATTTTCACGTTGGCCGACTGCTCCATCATCTCGACAAACGCAATCTCAGCGACAACACGCTGATCGTTTTCATGTCCGACAACGGGGCGGCGGCGGAAGACTTCTATCATACAGGCCCTTTTGTGGAACACATCCAGGACCATCACGACAACGGCTACGACAACATGGGTAAACCGAGCTCGTTCGTCTCCTACGGGCCTCAATGGGCAAAGGCCGGCTCGGCGCCGTTCGACCGTTACAAAGGGTTTACCTCCGAAGGAGGAATTACCGCCCCCATGATCATCTCGGGGCGGGGTGTGAGCGTCACCGCGAAGACTTCCGCGTACGTAACGGTCATGGATATCGCCCCCACTTTTCTCGAACTAGCCGACGCGCACTACCCTTCCGACGGTTCGGTAATGCCAATGCTGGGTTCCAGCATCACGACGCTTCTGAGCGGTGAAGCAAAATCGGTTCACGATGAGGAGTACGCAACCATACTCTTCCACTGGGGTTACGCCTTGGTTCGCCAAGGACACTGGAAACTCACCACTGTCGATCTCCCTTTTCAGGAAAAGAATTTTGCTCTCTACAATCTGGCAACGGATCCCGGTGAGACCACGGATCTTGCCGCCATTCACCCGGAGCGTCTGGCGAAGCTGATCGAAGTCTGGCGGACCCAACGCAAGGAACTCGGCATCACGTTACCCGAGGATCTTTAGTCGACACCCGATGAAGGCCATGGTCACTTTCCTCATCATCGCAGCCCTCGGTTACGCCGGGATTTGTTTGCTGGTTTTTCTGCTACAGGACCAGATGCTGTTTTTCCCCCACGCATCCGATGCCTCGGCCGTGGCGCAGTTGAAAAAATGGCAGCGCTCCATCCAGACACCGGACGGCTTACTTTCCGGATGGGTCATTCCCGCACGAGATCCCAAGAACGCGCCGTTGGTCTTCTACTTCGGCGGGAATGCCGAAGACGTCAGTGTGACCGGACTCGATATCAGCGATAACGCGAACGCTAACTTTGTGCTGATGAACTACCGTGGTTACGGTGCGAGCGAAGGCACGCCATCCGAGTCGGCGCTATTCAGCGATGCGCTGTTCGTCTACGAGGCGCTTGCGAACTCAACTCCACACAACGGAACAATCGTCGCGTTCGGACGCAGCCTTGGCTCTGGCGTAGCCGTTTACCTGTCTACACACCGGCGCATCGATGCGCTGGTGCTGGTTACTCCCTACGACAGCGTTCGCAACGTCGCCCGCCGCCGCTTTTCGTGGTTACCTGTTTCCCGCTTGCTGAGACATCCGTTCGACTCCATCGCCCTGGCGCCGAGCCTCGATGTTCCAGCACTCTTCCTGGTCGCGGAGTATGACGAAGTGATCCCAGTACCTCACGCCAGGAACCTCGCCGATGTCTGGGGCGGCACTATGCAATGGGTGCTGATCGAAGATGCAACCCACAACTCCATCGGTGGGGAAGCGGATTATTGGCGGTCGATTGGTCGGTTCTTCAACGAGTTGTAGCGACACCGATCAGTTCACTGACCATCAATTGGTCATTGAGGCGTGCTCGCGAAGAAAACCAGCAAGGTCAGGTCCTCGCTAATCTCGATGAACGAATGAACCGAGTCAGCACGGATGTACAACACGGATCCAGGTTGGATGTCACGCTCCCCATCCTCCGTACGCAACCGACCCCTACCCTCGAGCACGTAGTACACCTCGTCTTCATCGTGGGGAACTTGTCCGTCCCTGGCACCGGACTGCAAGCGGTACAGGCCGCAGTTCAGGGTTGGCACCCTCAGAAACTCATGGTATTCCACCGGCTTGTCGGAGAAGTTCCCGAGTAACTCGTTCAGCTGAAAAATCTGCCAATCGCCTTCAGCCATCTCGAGCTCCTGAATTTCAGTGAACGGTCTGCTTCGGCAAATAGCGGGTACCGTCAAAGCGGCTGAAATATTCGCCGAGGAAGGGATGTTCGATCTGGGTGAGGTCCTCACTCGCCCCGAGATGACGTTCGGCGACATAGGTCGAATGCAATTGCCCATCCACGAGTACGTGATACCAGGGTCGATCTTTTGGTGGCCGGCTGACTGCCACCTGTTCATACCACTCCTCGGACAAACAGAACTCGGGATCTAGGCTGAATATCACGCCACGGTAGCCGAATTTCTGATGTTCGACGATCTGACCAACAAAAAAACGAGACTTGTTCACTTTCCTTCTCTTATTCGCGCGCTTGTATCACTAGTGGCAGGATTTCAGGTTACGCTTGATCAACCAGAAATTCACTGGCCAGGCGGCGAGAAAACCCGCCGGGATGGCAACGGCAATGCCCAGCCAGAACACCCCCGCAAAGATGCTTTGCGCCTGGGCACCACCGACCGCATAGTCTGCCGCATTCATCATTATCTCCATGACGCCGATGGATATTACTTCACCCACCCAGATAACACGCAAACCCGCGAGAAAGCTCAAACTCTCCCTTCTCATCAGCGGCACCACCCCGAGGGAGAACCCGGAAAGGTAAGCAAGTACTGTCGCCAGGGTCAATATCAGCCATACATCCAGACCAAGCGCCACGCCAATGAGCAAACCTGCCACCTCCCCGATGACACAACCCGAGAGGCAGTGCACAGTTGCTTGAGCCGATGTCATCAGGGTAGGGCTGTGATGATGCATATCGTGTACGTGTGTATTCATTTGTTTCTCCTCAGAACCAGAAGCGGACACCGGCGACGAATGAGACGGTATCGTCCCTCTCACCTTCCGCTTCGATAAATTTTCTGGTGCGACCGTAGGTTTTGCGCCAGGTCACTCCAACATAAGGGGCAAACTCGCGCCGCACCTCATAGCGCAGCCGCACTCCAAACTCGGTGCTGGTCAACCCTTTGCCAACCTGCTGTTCGGAAACTTCCTGGGCTGCAAGGTCCAGCTCGATGCGTGGTTGCAACGTCAAGCGTTGAGTGAGCAGGAGATCGTATTCGAGTTCGAGGCGCGCCGAAAAATCACCGTCTTCGCTGACAAATGCTGCAACGTCGAGTTCGATCCAAAGAGGCGCCAGACCCTGCAGACCGACGAGGCCGAAAGTGCGTGACGGATGAGGTTCAAAGTCGTGACGAACACCCAGCTGCAGATCGAAGAAAGGCAAAACCGCTCGACTGTAGAGCAACTGCAGCTCTGCCTCCGTGGTTTTTCCATTGTCGTTGTCGCCTTCGGTTTTCAACCAGAACTTGTGGTAGTCGCCCCCTACCCAGCCTTCAGCATCCCACACCCAACCGTCGCCGTTAGCGTGGTATTCAAGCCGATCACCCAGGACAAAGGAGTAAATTTCATCGTCATCTGCGAAAGCAGAGTTGTCTACCAGGACCAGCAGAATCAGCAACGATAGGAGGCTGAACCACTGCACCGGTCAAACCTCCTTCGTGGCAACAAAGACGGTGCGCATCATGCCGGCCTTCATGTGATACAGGAGATGGCAGTGAAACGCCCAAAGCCCCGGCGCATCGGCGGTGATGTCGACCGCAAGCCTTTCACCGGGTTTTACCACAATGGTGTGTTTGCGCGGATTGAATGAACCGTTGCCGTTGACGAGTTCGACAAACATCCCATGCAGATGAATGGGATGAGCCATCATCGTGTCGTTCACCAACACCATCCGCAGCCGCTCCCCTTGCTCGAACTGAATCGGTCCTTCCACCTCGGTGAATTTCTCACCGTCGAACGACCACATGTACCTTTCCATGCTGCCCGTGAGGTGCAGCTCCAACGATCTCAGCGGCAGCCGATCATCGGTGTTGGGTTCA
>JACZXA010000303.1 GCA_022571865.1 Pseudomonadota bacterium | reverse complement strand
GAAACCGACCTCAACCTGCTGTTGGAACCTGGGCGCTTTCTGGTTGCAAATGGCGGCCTGTTGCTTACCCGGGTGGAATACCTGAAGCCTGCAACCTCTGTCGGACACAAAAGTTTCGCCGTAGTGGATGCAGCTATGAACGATTTATTGCGACCGGCTCTATACCAGGCCTGGCATGACGTTGTGGCGGTGAACACACGAATCGATTCGACCACTGAACAGTGCTGGGACATCGTTGGGCCCATATGTGAGAGCGCAGACTTCCTCGCCCACGAACGCCACATGGCGTTATCCGAAGGCGATCTGCTCGCAGTGCTTTCTGCAGGGGCTTATGGCATGGTACAGAGTTCTAACTACAACACTCGGGGGCGAGCAGCCGAAGTGCTAGTGGATGGGTCGAATTTCCAGGTCGTGCGCCGCAGAGAAACCACGATGGACCAACTTCGTCTGGAGCTGAACGAGGGTTAATCGATGCGCATCTCCTTCAGCAAAATGCAAGGACTCGGCAACGATTTCATGGTGCTCGACCTCGTCACCCAGGACCTTGCATTTACGCCCGAACTGATTCGCACATGGGCAGATCGGCGAACCGGGATTGGCTTCGATCAGCTGCTTACCATCGAGCCGCCTTCTGATCCGGATGCAGATTTCAGGTATCGAATCTTCAATGCGGATGGTAACGAAGTGGAGCAATGCGGCAATGGTGCTCGTTGCGCGGCACTGTTCATAGCGGAAAAACAACTCAGCCCACGGCGCGCACTCACTCTCGAGACGATGAGCGGCCCCGTCGTCACTCACAGGGTGGACGCCTCGACCTTCACCGTCGATATGGGCATACCCAATACACAACCAGACGCGGTACCATTCCTTGCGCAGGAGGTGCAGAACGCCGAACCGGAAGTTCGAGTAAACGGCGGTCTGGCGCAACCAGTCGAGGTAAACGACCAAACCCTCTGGATCACTCCCGTAGCGATTGGCAATCCACACGGCGTATTATTCGTTGACGACATTGTCAACGCGCCCGTCGTTGAGCTGGGCCAGATGTTGACCAACCACCCCTGTTTTCCAGAGGGTGCGAACATCGGTTTCTGCCAGGTAGTGGATAAGGGTTTTGCCCGCTTGCGGGTCTTCGAACGAGGAGTAGGTGAGACGCGAGCCTGTGGTACCGGGGCGTGCGCCGCGGTTGTCGCTGGACACCTGCAGGACAAGCTCGCAACTGAAGTAAAGATCTCGCTACCCGGTGGCAAAGTTCGCATCAGCTGGCAGGGTCAGGGTAGCCTCGTTAGAATGAGTGGGCCTGCAGCTTTGGTGTATGAGGGCCACATCTCCTATGAGCTCTGATGAAGAACCCGTCTGCTTGACCGACGAGGACATCATCACGTACCTCCGCGGCGATTCCGAGTTTTTTCGCCGCCACGCGCGCCTGCTGTCAGAGCTCAATCTCCCCCACGAATCCGGCACGGCTGTTTCGCTCATCGAGCGTCAGGTGGCTATCTTGCGCGAACGCAACATGAACATGCGTCGACGCATGAATGAACTGGTAAAGACCGCGAAAGACAACGACGAGCTTTTCGCCAAAACCAGAACGCTGACACTAGAACTCCTCCACGTACATACCTGGCACGATCTCAACGAAGTGCTGGCTACTTATCTGCTTGCAGATTTTCACGCAGACTTCGTTTGTTGCCATCTCCGCAACCAGCCTGTAGCCATGGATCACCTGGTAAACCACAACGACGAGCTTCCTCACGAGCGCCACATCACAGGTAGTCGACCCGTATGCACAGCCCTACGCGCAAGCGAACTCAATGAGCTGTTTCCGATTCAACACCACCAGGGAACTGGTAGCGCTGTGCTCGCTCCACTCGTGTTTGGAACGAACAGCGGTTGTCTCGCGATCGGCAGCCGCGATCCGAGTCACTTCACCTCCGATATGGATACGCTATTCGTAACCTACATCAGCGAGGTCGTTGCCGGGGTCCTACAGCGTCTGGCTCAATGAAGGCAGAACTCCCACAGGAATTTCTCGACTATCTGGCTTACCAGAAGCGGTATTCAGAAAATACGGTATCCGCGTACCGGCGCGATCTGGCGCGCTTCAACCGTTGGCTGCCAGTCTCCTGGAAAGATACCCGCAGCCACCACATCAGTAGCTACGTTGCCTTCTTGCACGGTAAGGGTCTGGCACCCACGTCTATTCAGCGAGCACTATCATGCATTCGTAGCTTCTTCGCGTATCTCGAGAGAAACGGAGAGGCAGATCAAAACCCCGCGGCTGGCAACAAGGCACCAAAAAAAAGCGCAAAACTGCCCAACCTGCTGGATACCGATCAAGCCGCCAGATTGTTCGTATTCGAAGCAAAAACGGATATCGAAAAACGCGATCGCGCCATAATGGAATTGTTGTACGGTAGCGGTTTACGCCTTACCGAGCTCACAAAGCTCGACGTGCGAGACCTCCAAATGGAAAGTGGATTTGTTACCGTACAAGGCAAAGGAGATAAAATCCGTCAGGTACCTTTGGGTTCACATTGCATCAACGCAATCAACACCTGGTTGGAATGCCGCACCGTTTGCGCACCTGAACAACCTCTCTTCACGAGTCGCGGTGGTCATCGTATCAGTCCACGCAGCGTCCAAGCTCGCCTGAAGGTCTGGGCACAGCGTCAACTAGGCAGTAACCAGTTGCATCCGCATATGTTGCGACATAGTTTTGCCAGCCACGTTCTCGAATCATCCGGCGACCTGCGTGCGGTACAGGAGCTGTTGGGACATGCGCACATCACCACCACTCAGATTTACACACATCTGGATTTTCAGCATCTCGCAAAGGTCTACGACGCAGCGCATCCCCGGGCCCAATCTCAGGAGGAACCCATTGCCGGCGATTAAGGTCATCACCTTCGACCTGGACAACACATTGTGGGATGTGGAGCGGGTGATGATAAAGGCCGAGCAGCGTCTGCACAGCTGGCTGACGGCTGAGGTGCCCGAAGTTGCGGAGCACTATGCGAGAGACGCGCTCAACGAGCTACGCATGGCCGTGTTAGCGGAAAACCCGGACCTGATTCATGATCTCTCCAAGCTTCGCCGTGAAGTCATCTATCGGGCAATACGCGAGTGCGGGTATGGACACGGTGAAGCAGGCTCTCTGGCAGACGTTGCGTTCGCCGAATTCTACGAGGCTCGCCACAGGGTGGAATACTTTGAAGGAGCGTTGGAAACTCTGGCGACACTCGCGGAAAACCACCTGCTCTGTGCTCTCACGAACGGCAACGCCGACTTCAAGAAACTGCACCTCGATAGATTCTTTTCCTTCGGCATCTCGTCCGCAGATGTCGGTGTCGGCAAACCGGCCCCCGACATGTTCATCGAAGCGCTCACTCGGGCAAAAACACAGGCGCACGAAGCCATCCACGTGGGAGACCATCTGATCGACGACATTCAGGGAGCAGCAGAAGTCGGCATGCATACCATATGGGTCAATTTGAAGGATCAGCCACTCAGCTCGTCAACGATAAAACCGAGCGCCACGGTCAACGCAATAAGGAACGTTCCCGCAGCGGTGCTGACAATCGAACAAGCATCTTGGTGAATCAGTTTTCCGACGCGAACTCGTGTCCCCGAATCTTACCTAGTCGGCCCTGAATTATTCACAAGTTATTGAATGTATTGAAGAAAAGACGAATAAAGTCGAGTAGATATTGCCAGGAAGTGGTAGAATAGCGCTCCGAAGCTGGCAATTTCGGACGTCTAAATGA
>JACZXA010000118.1 GCA_022571865.1 Pseudomonadota bacterium | reverse complement strand
ATGTCGAACACTAATTTCCCTTAGCAGCTGCCCTCATTCGTTCGAGAAACTCTAGGGCGGCAGTTGGTTGGTCAATCTTCTGAATTTCAACATCGATAATACATTCCCAGTCGCTGTTAATGCCAAGGGATTTCATGTCTTCCCAGATTGCCAATGCTACCGGATTGGCTCCATAGACCCCGTTTGCGCGGCTCTTGTAGATCAAGTCCCATTCTAGTTCTTTAACAGCCAACCCCTGCCTCCTCAACAAGTTAGAATGCATGTCCTGATCATGCCAGTACCATGCCCATTGGACGACGATACCAAGCTCCTTATCGGTAAGTGATTCTGGATCGGTCGCCGCCTTCGCCAGCGCAACTTCTGGATTTTCACCCATCCGCGCAAGTCTGCTTGGGTTGAGAACGGTAGGAACCCCCCTTTGCTAATGTCACAGTTTGGGCTGCTCTCGACGTGTCGAGCAGGATGCGGGTCGTCTTGATCTATCAAATCGGGACACGAAAAATCAGCAAGCCACCGGATGGCGCCGGGTGAAAGTTGACGCTGACCCCTTTTACGTCCGCTTCCATGAAAGCTTCGTGCATGAATGCTGCCACGTAGTGGCCAAGTGCCATACCAACGAGTACGTCGCTCACAAAGTGTTTTTCAGATTCCACCCGTGCCCATGCAGTACCAGCAGTAACACTCCACAGTGCAAACCGTGACACGCTATTGGCCCAGTCAGCCAACTCAAGGTAATCCAGGTTGCGCCTGGCTAGAGTAGCGCTCGATGATGCTATTGCTGCATGCCCAGATGGAAAGCTGCTCTTAGTCCGGCCATCTGGGCGAACACGAGAGGTGATTGATTTTAAGCTGTGAGTAATCCCTTGTTGCAGGGCTATGGTTGCCAATCCGACTGTTAGGCCTCGCGCCTTGTCCCCGGCAGTTTCACTCGGGGCTGCGAAAGCCGTCACCAGATAGGCAATCGCAGCGGCATCACGCAGTTTGTCGCTGGCATCGCGCCCATTCCCCCCGAAGACCGGTTGTTTCTCGGCGGCCCATTCCGATAACTCCTCATCCCAGTTACCAATAGACAAAAGGGCAGCCCCCGCCAAGGGTGCCCAGGTAGCTGGATCCTTTGCGGCGTTCAAGGCTGCTCTCTTTATGACCTTGATCGCCGGTAGATTTGCGGAGGCTCCCCACGATTGCTGGTGAGGAATACCGCTGCATCCGCTGATAGAAATCTCGAACAGACAACTCAGCAACAGCCAGCTGACATGAATCCGATTCACTTTGTTTTATCCCGCATTGGGTCGGACCTGGCGAGCTAAATACGTCAGAGTGATAACCACGCCAACGACTCCCGCGATTCCGACGAAAAACTCTGGCGCGCGATAAACCATTATTGTCAAAGCCCAGCCAATCTCAATTGCTCTTGACGCTTCTCTTCACGCTCCTGATTCTTTATATACGCTCGAATCATCTGCTCATCCAATCCAACCGTACTTACACAATACCCTCGTGCCCAGAAATGACGCCCGGTAAAATTCCGTTTCACCTGCAGATAATCTCTGAATATCCGTATCGCCGACTTCCCCTTCAGAAATCCTATGGTGTTCGCCACACTGTACTTCGGCACATCAGAAGCATGTGGATGTGATCCTGCATCGCATTTCCCTCCACCAGTTCCACTCCTTGCTGGCGGCATAGCTCACGTAAAATTCCTCCGAGGTCCTTTCTCAGCGCACCATAAATCGATTTCCTGCGGTATTTGGGCACAAAAACAACGTGATATTTGCAATAATGCCTAACATGAGCTTGGCTTTGCCAAGCTCTCATAATGGCCTCCTATAGAACTTGCCGGTTCAAAGGAGGCCATTTTCCTCTCTGCACCCCGTAACGGCAGAGCCTGTTTGTGTCTCACCGCCAGAAGGCGGTGGTTTACCTAAGTTGAATTAGGTGCCAGTCGCAACGCTATCCCAATCTTTGTTGTCTATCAAAACGGCTACTTTCACCAATAGCGTGTTTGGATACCGCTAACGATTGTCTGTGAGTTCATCAAGCCTCCCAAATAGAAACCTGTGGATGGTGGGTTCCTTAATTGAGCGGTGTCCTTGCGGCTTCCAAGCGACTAGCGCTCTTCCGCAGCTTGCGGGGTCCAGATCGGCGAAGACCAGGCGCGGTTCTGGATCGTCGCAGGGACGTCGTCGGGTAGGTCGACGCTAACGCTGTTCGCGATCCAGGTTGTCCAACGGCAGCTCGGATTCTCGAACACACGCACGTAGTAGAACGCGTTTTGCTCTGCATCGAAATCCGTATCGACGAACGTCGTCTGAAGCTCGGCCGCCCCGGTGCTGTCATCGACCTCGCAGGTTGAGATGTCGACCGACGCGGCTGTCTGCGCGCAGCGGCCATCGTCACCCGGCACACGACCGCCTGCGCAAACGACGTCGCGGACCGTATGTTTTTGCTCGCCGTCCTCCACCCAGCCTTTGATCACCTGGATTCGATCGAGGCTGACACCGTTCGGATCCTGTGTAGCCCAAACCCAGAACCGAGGTTCGGCCAGACCGGCGGCTAGGTCCGCACCCATGGGCACGCCCCGTTCGTATGCGATTGCAAGCGCATCAGCTTGGCCGCCGATTTCCGTGGGCAGGTCTCCGGCGAAGAAACGCACCCTGATGCGTGTGCCGCTGGTCGCGAACGCCTCCCGACGCCTGAGCGCATCAAATATGTCCTCGCGTGTGTTCGATTCCGCCCACACCGCAGCAAGTCCGCCGGTGTTGGTCCTGCGAATAGGGCCTACGACGGGGTGGGCAGCCTCGAAGAGCCGTTTCACACCCAGCCCCAACAGGACGTTTGATGCCTGGGCGAACCGGTTGCGCGGATTCGTGTTGCCGGGATCGGACGCGTGGGTATCGGTCGAGCCGATCATTCCGAGCTTGAACGGATTCGTCTGCCCTTCGCTGGCAAGCTGGATCCCATTCAGAAGCGCGTTCCTCAGAAACGACGACTCACTCGCACAGCGACCGAACTGACCCGGCGCACATGGTTCGAATATCTTTTCGAAGCCACAATCCTCGTCTGTGGTACCGACACCGGTCTGGCACTCCGACTCACCCTTCTGCTGGGTGACCTCTGCCAGCCGGTCGATCCGCGCGCGTCGTTCAAAATCCGCGGCTGTGTACGCCGAGCCGTCCTCGTCCGTGCGGGAGAACATCAAACCCCACGAGTAGTTGCTGTTGTGCGGGATCGTCAGTACTTCACACGGTGGCTGACACGCAGCGTCCATCTGCGCAAAGAAGTCGGCTTGGTTGCGGACATCGTGGGACGAGATGGCGTGCGGGATGACATCTGTGCCACGGAAGATCACATTCCGGTGCAGCATGCCGAATTCGCGCACCAGCGAAGAGAACTCGTAGCCGATCAGCGCCGTGAACGTGCCGGGTTCATCGAACTCCTCGGCCACCGCCTGGGTACGCTCCCAGGTGACGCGCGAGTAGCCGATACACACATCCACGCCCGTCTCGTCCGATCCACAGAGCGCTTCATTGCGCGGCGCCGGACGTTTGATGCCGCGTTCGAACGCCGAGACGAAATAATCCGTCAAGTTGTCGGGCTCGCGCAGGTTCTCGCAGGCGTCCGAGTCGTATTGCGAGTGCGCCTCATCGGTGCAGACTGCGATTACGTCAAACCCTTCTGCGTGGTCCGTGATCGCCGTGAAGTCTAGCGGCACAGCCAGCTGCGTCACGATGCCGCTTGGCAGCTCGACAGCCTCGCCGCGTGCAAATCGATAGGCGTCCCGCGGTCCGACGCGATTACCGCCTAGAAAGGCATCGGTGGACCAGCTCGTGTGGACGTGCAGATCGCCGAAAAGGGCACGTTTGTGCGGAGCGCGCGTTATGGCCACAGGCTCGTCGTCGATGAATTTTTTCTGAGAGCGAGGCTCAGGCTGTTTGGGGGGTTCCGGCGCGCAGCCGATGACAGTAAATGCCAGCGCAGCGACGAGGAAATATGTGATCGGTTGCATTCTCGGCTTCTCAAACTCCACCCGATGGTCAGTTGCCCCATGCCAACCAGTTCGTGTCGTCGATCTCGAGTGCCTTTCGATACGCATCACCGCTTACATCGATTAACGATCCTTCGACTGGACTCACCCGCTACCACGGCGTACACCTGTAAGTATGATCGCCAAAGAACCTAAGAGTAGAGCGCCAGTATATTCGCGCGACAGGCAAAGGATACCTATCTAATGCACCGCAACAAAACGCGGTTGCTCAAATCATGCTCTGTCCTAGACAGAAACGGCCACAACCGAGCTTTTATAGAGCTATCGGTGTAATTAAACTTGCCCGCCTTCTTCCAGCCACTGTGCACAATCAGGGTTTAATACCCGCTCCTTGGCAGCCTCGTAGAGGTCCAGATCCTCATCGGACAGAACATCTCGCCAACGGCCGTTTGTCCCTTTGAAGATGAATGATGCGTTGCCGCCAGTGAAAAACTGCGGTTCGTCCTCCCGCGCATTCTTATCCATTTCGATCGCTTTCTTTTTCATGTTGCTGAAGTTGACCTCAGAAGCAATCCGGTCCACTTCTTCTTCGCTAACTGCGTGATCTATGTGCAGGGCGATGCTTCGAATTGTGCCCTTGAGATCAGCCAGCATGTCTGCATAGTGCAGGAAATGGAAATTGGGGAGATGTCGGTAATCCCAGTATGTTTGAATGTGATGCATATTGCCCCAGAACGGATAGCCTTCCGATTCCCAATCGAACCAACCTCTCGTGATCCAGTTTTTCCACAGTAGTTGAATGTTTTTCTCATAAGGAGGTAGAGGATCTCCCACCTGTTGCCCATCGTTGAAAGTCGCGTAGGCAATTTCGGAGTAATTCTCGTAGTGGTTGGCAAACGACATGAAAACGTCGCGCGGGTCTCGCGCGACAATCAGGTATTTCACGTTCTCGTAGTATGGCAATCCATCCAGTGCAAGATGGGATTTGACGAAGCGTCGAAGGGTCTGCGTTTCGAGATGGTCGTAGATTTCTTCCAGAGGAATGGGCGCAGGACGCAAATCGATCCAGGGAGAGATCTGCTCGAGTTCCACGAAGTTGACCGACCCGTGGATCAAACTCGTTAGAATGGTCTGGGTGAAAGTTGTGCCTGCCTTATAGGACGTGGTTACGATGACATCGCCATCTCTTGGTTGATATCCTTCCCAACGTTTCGAATCCAGATGATGATTCTGGTATACACGAGTAACCGCAGGTAATTTCACCAAAGTTTTCCCTATCGTTTCGTTATGTGACCAAGTGTATTCAGCTTACTCTCGCGAGCTCGTACGTCTCCGCATATCTCATCTGAAAGTTGTATCTGACAACCGGTGTGACCCGTATCTGTTTGTTTATTTTTTCAAAGAACGCGTGGCGTAGTTCGATCCTCATCTCCCACAACTTCGCACCGGCGACTTGCCCGACGATAGCCGCCTTCGTCGCGCCCCAGCTGGTAGTCAGATCATCGTGGAGGACTGTGGCTGCATTCTCCCCGTTGCTGGTGAGCGCTGCGTAGGCGAAGGTCACCATCGCCTGCCGCGCGGCGGCCATGTCGTCGTCTCCGTGGGCCGATGTCGTCAGCGGGAGGCCCCCAGCGTGGCGAGGCCACAAAGGAGCGTGAACGTTCGAAGCAAGCGCGATCTCCTATCCGATCTTTCGCAAACATACTATCGTGAGTGAAGGTAAAGTGTGGTGCCTGTTTGATGGGGGGACTATCTATACAGGGCGCCAGGCGGACCTTTCAGGAGTGATTTTTAATGTCCGCTTTCGAGGATAACTCTGTGAAGCAACGGGAACACATCTCATACATCCAATGGGTCAACCACTCCACATTCGACGATTGACTCCGAGTATGCTGAGCGGAGCCTTACAACGTCCGAATCAGAAGTTTGGTTAGCTCCGGATATGCCGTCTCCACGTCGCCATGTGCGTAGCACATAAACACGATCGGCTCGTCCCCTTGATAGGCTGGAAAGGGTTTGTCCAAAGATCTCCTCCGGTCACGACTATATCTACTTCGAACGGCGGAGGACCGACTACCACCATGCAGAATCCTTGCGCGTCTCCGTTGTGGCTGCGGTGACCGTCGGACCCTGACTTTCCTGCGAACGCTTCGCGATGGCGTCTTCGCAGGATGTGGGCTGAAGTCGACCCCGGTGCTCGGAGTGAGAGACAACGCCGTCTACTTTTTCCAGCGTCAATGTCAATTCGTCTCTTGCAGCGAGGCTAACTTGCACCTCGTGTACCGGTACGCTGTCGAGTTCGACTCGATAGTCGCCCATGGGGAGGAAAAGCGGTTCATCGGAACCAAGGACACCAGTGGCAACAACGGTGTTCCCCTGCAACACGCGAAAACGAGTTCCTACCGTCACTTCGAGGGCTTTTCTCAGCTCTTCGGCGCTGTTGGCAGTGAGAAAATAGCCACCGGACGCATCGGCAATGGCTTGCAGGCTCGAGGCGTCTTCTTCAGCCCCATCGTTCAGCCCGAAGCCTATCAGGTGAATCATGATTCCCTGCTCGCGAAGGTCGCGTGCTGCGGCAACCGGGTCTCCGCCACAACTCTCGATGCCGTCGGTGACCAATACCAATATTCGTTCGCTCTCGAGCGCTGCGAAATCCCCTGCGGCCTGGTTCAACGCATAAGCGATAGGCGTCTGCCCCAGCGGTTTCAACCCGGCGATTGCCTCACGGATTAGAGCCCGACTCTCCATGCCGAATGGCACCAGCAACACCGAGTCGGTGCAGTTGTTGTCCCGACTTCGAGTGGTGCTACCGTATGCTCGCAGCGCCAGGTTCAAGTCGTCGGGGAGCCAGACCGAGGCATCGTGCAATATCTCCTTGGCAACAGTCATCTTCGCCTTACCATCGATCTGTCCCCACATGCTTCTCGATGCGTCCACCACGATTTCAACCGCCCGCTCATTGAGAGACAGTGTCGGGTGTCCTTCATCCAAAGCCGTTACCACCAGCGTGGCACAACTCGTATCACTCACTTTCACCGTGATGATGGATTCTTTCGTCTGGCCGTCCAGGCTGGTCGCCAATGCAACGATTCGATTCTCGCCAAGCTCCAGGAATACTGTACCTGTGAAAGTTCCACCCGCCAGTCGTGCGGGCACCGGTTCCGAACCGTTGACGCTCAGCGTAACGTGATCCACGCCGGTCGTGCGAAGGTTCAGGAAGGCTTCGGGTAGCTTTGAAGGGTCGGTCACCCACACGAAGCTGCCACCTGTTGCCTGAGCAATTTCTTCGAGAAGAAAGCCGCCTTTCAGGTTCTCCCCAAGCAACATGGTTTGAATAGCAATGCCCTGCGACTGTGCTAGCCGGGTCGCTTCACGCGCCTTCTTCCCGTTCGACATGCCATCGGTAAAGAGCACGATCACGCGTGACGATTCCGGTCGACCGTGCAACGTCAGCTCTTCGAGCGCGGTGAGAATACCGGCTGCCAGATTTGTTCCACCCGATCGTTTCAGGACCTGCAGCGACTGGACAACATCGTCACGGTTTGAAGTCAGAGACTGAGTCAGTTCGCTTTTACCACTGAACCCAACGACACCGATATTCGTATCGCTTTTCGGAGAAAGGTTTTCGATGAGGCCAATGGCCGCGGCAGTGCGGTAGTCGTCCGGGTCAGTGGTACGCAAACTCGTTGAAGTATCCAGCACCAGCATCATGTCTATGAACCGAACACCGCCAATGGTTGAGGCAACACCCTCCACCTCGACGGAGATCGTAGGGTTCGTCGACGACAAATCGACTGTGGGCGAATGGATCTCAATCTTCAACTCACCCGGGGCAAGCGCCAACAAACCCGACCGTGGTTCGAGCGTATCTTTCTTCGCGGCCAGCGCGTATCCACACACCAGGACAGAAAGCAGGACGATAAATGCATTTCGCATGACATGACTTCCTCGTATCAACGGTACACGCGCTTGGAACTGCATAACAAAAAACCGAGACGTTGAACAAATCCACAATTGATCAACAGACGCACGTTGACCAACAGGCGCACACAATTTGGATCATAAATCGCCGCGAGATACAGAAGGAGGACTCAGTACACACTTTTGAGAGCCATACAGGCCAAAATTCGAACTGGTGCATGGTCCTGTCAAATTTCCCGGGGAGGCACTCAGCGTCATCTGAGATATTGCCGGGTCTGGCAAGCTTGCAAAACGAAAGAACATCGCGGATCAGCATTGCCAAACGCGTACGTGTACCCAGGAGTGCCTTCGGATTGCCGATAAAGACGGCTGTCGGCTTGTAAGCCTTCGGATATATTCAGACACCCATGTTGCGTCGACACGAAGAATTCGGTTATTACGGATCACTCAGTTTGTTGCGGCACTCTCAGACATGATCTTGCGAATTTTCTATTTCCTGATGCTCCTCGTTTCCATATCCGCCCACGCGGCGGATCAACTCCGGATCGCCTTTGGCTCGTGCGCGGATGACGACAAGCCGGATCATCCCATCTGGGAGGCGGTGCTCACGGCCGATCCGGATGCTTTTCTGATGATCGGCGACAATGTCTATGCCGACTCACCAGCGTTCCAAGCCAATCCCAGCGCGGCTTTGATGCGCGCAGAGTATGCGAAGCTTGCGGCAAGTCGAGGGTATCAACGTATTCGCGCGCACTGCCCCGTTTATGCAACCTGGGACGATCATGATTTCGGCGTAAACGATGGCGGAGCGGATTGGCCGTTTCGTGAAACGGCTGCAGAGATATTCTTCGAATTCTTCGATCCCGAATCGCCCGCTCGGCATACACCGGGAGTGTATACATCGCATATGCTCGATTCCGGAAGCAGGCGCGTGCAGATCATCCTGCTCGATACCCGCTACTTTCGTTCCATGCCCGTTGTCGCGGAGCGAACCGCGGCGTGCCCGGTTATGAATTTCGTACCTAATACAGACCCGCAGGCGACAGTTCTGGGGGAAGCTCAATGGCAGTGGCTGGAAGAAGAGCTCGCAAAACCGGCCGACGCAAGACTGATTGTCACCAGCATTCAGGCCATTCCCGATGAACACTGCTGGGAGAAGTGGCAGAATTTTCCGATCGAACGCAAGCGGCTGCTGTCGCTCGTTGGGCGCGCTGCTGTACAGCCTGTGGTGTTGTTGTCTGGGGATCGCCACCTCGGTGATATTTCCCGGTTGCCCGAGAACGCTGCAGGCAACGAAGTCGCGCTCATTGAGATTACCGCCAGCCCTTTGAGCTCGAGTTCTGGTTTTGGTGCTGGTGAACCGAACCGTTACCGAGTGTCTGACGACAACGTACGCGTGAGCCATTTCGGTCTGATCGAACTCAGTTGGGAATCCCCAACGGTAGAAAAACCCACTATCACCTTCAAGTTGATCGATGCCCGGGGCGAAGTGCGCGCTTCGTTCGAGAACTGATTGCAGATCCAGCACACCTTCGTTGGCTTGCCGTCACAAGCCATTTTCTACCACAGAATGCTCGGCTGAGAGTACCTCGCAAGTTCGCACGCATACCGAGGTGACGCAATTCGAATTCTGAGCGGCAGCTTTGAACCCTCTGAAGCCCCCATTCCTGTAGCGCATATAGGCCCGCGTTGGAGTGCGAAAGTCATATACTCCGCACAAGGATTGGAGTGGATCAGCATGACTTCCGTGTTCGTTTCGTACCGCTGGGAGGACAATCCCGACGCGCCAGGTCAAATCTACGCTCGACCGAAGGGCCACTTCGGTGAAGGGTCGGTTTTCTTCGACATCGCCCGAACGACACGCATGTGGCGGCTACTTTCCAGTTCTTCCAGACTATTCGCGACTTCGGCGCACAGAAATACCCAACCTGTGCGAGCAAAGTCCGAGCGCATGCTCAATTTGGATCCAGGTGGGTGGCTCCGTTGCCATGATTACAATGACCGCCTACCTGGAAATATTCGTTTACGGCTGACACTTCCCCACGGCGTTGTCGCGTCATTGCGCAACCTCTGAGAAGATCAAGTCGATGGTTAAAATTTACGGCAATCTAACAGTAGAAGACGACTACACCCACGAGTTGGGATCAGAAAAGAATTTCAACGAGTCGGTGTACTTCAACTTCTTCGATCGCACCCAGAACCGCGGCGGTTTCGTACGAATCGGTAATCGTGCGAACGAAGGCTACGCAGAGGTGACCGTAATCGTCTGGAACCCCGACGGTTCGGCGCTGTTCAACTATGCCAAACCAGCCATTTCGCACAACGAGTGTTGGGATGCGGGAGGCCTGGAGATCACGATAATCAAGCCCGCCGAGGTAGTGCGAACAACCTATGACGGCACAGCCTATTTTCTCGAAGATCCGCGCGCGATGAGCAATCCTGGTAACGCATTCAGGAACAGCCCGCAGCAACAGCTGACCATCGACCTCACCCACGAAGCGGTTGGACCCATGTATGGCCATGTCGGCAAGCCCGACGATGGCAATCAGTTTGCGCGCTCGCATACCGAACAACATATGCGAGTGAGCGGTACGATACGGGTAGGTGACGACGCGCCCCTCGTGTTCAAGGGACACGGCTTGAGAGACCACTCATGGGGGCCTCGTTACTGGCAAGCGACACCTTCATACCGTTGGATTACCGGAAACTTCGGCGACGATCTGGGTATGATCGTGCGAACCAACGACGTCGGCCACGGTGGGGGGCTCTTCCACGAAGGCCAGAACCTGGTGCGCATTACCAAAGCCACACTCACGACGGAGTACGAACCGGGCACCAACTACCACAAGGCACTCCACGCCGAACTCGAACTGGAGGACGGCCGGCGGATGTCGCTTGACGGACGGGTTATGGGCTACATCCCCCTGCGCAATCGGCGCAGTGGCAGCAACACGCACGTGGGGGAAGGGATGACCGAATATACGCTGGATGGTGAACGTGTCGGCTACGGACTGAGCGAGTATCTCGACCAACCCAAAGAATAGATGAACTGTCATCCTTGGGGCAAAATACACGGGGATGGGCCGCGAGCGCTGGACCCCGCTGCTAGCTGGCTACTTCCTTCCATACAAAAAAACGTGTTGCCAATAGAAAACCAATAACCATCCATACGGCTATTCCGATCAGATCTGGCACAATTTCCATCAGCGAGAGGCCATTGGTGGCAATTTCTCTCAAGCCGCTTGCCACGTAAGTCAGAGGCAGTACGGATGCGACGGGCTGAACAAACTCCGGCATACGCTCTATGGGAAAGAAGATCCCGGAGAGAAACATCTGGGGAAATATGACAATATTTCCGATCACGCCTATCGCCTGCTGGGTTTTTGCGAGGCTCCCGAGGAAAAATCCTATACACAAAAACACCACCGCACCAAGCACCACCACCGTATAAAGAGAAAGATATCCACCGACTATTGGCACACCGAGAAATAGCACCGCGATCGCAAGCAATACCGACAACTGCACCAGACACAACAGCAAACGAGCAATCACAATTGCGGCAATGAAGTCCTTCGGTTCAATGGGTGTTACGAAAAGACGTTTGAGTATTCCTTTGCGCCGGTATTCGACGATATTGAAGCCACTTCCGGCAATGCAGATCTGCATCAAGGTGAACGCCAGAATGCCCGGTAGCAAAAAATCCAGGTATCGTTGTGAGCGCGCCTGAACATCTTCAATCGTCAGGTTGAACATCGGCTTGGTATTCGTGAAATGACGTTCGATACTCAACAGCGTCTGCTCTAAAACCGGCATGATCAGGCCCAAAAGGCGCACTTGAGCCGCATCGACCAATACCCTGATCTGCACGCCCTCCATACGTGCCCCATCGAGCGTTTCCTGAAATTCCTCTGGAAGCACGAGAATGGCGGTAATCTCACCTTCAACGAGTTTCGCTTTCAAATTTTCTTCGTCGCCTAAAGAAACCGAGAACAGGTTATTGCTCGACAAGGAATCGACGAATTCAGCGGCCACTTCACTGGTTGCGTTGTTGACAACCCCAATTTCGAAAGGATCCGAATCTCCCCCGCCCATCAAACCAAACACCATCATGAACATCAGAGGAAACAGCAGGCTGAAAAACATCGACTGGCGGTCGCGCACAAATATTTTCAATAACGCCTTTGCCAATTCGATCTGTACGGAAGTGAACATGCTATGACCCTAATCTCTCAGTCCGTGACCGGTGAGTGCAAGAAATACACCTTCCAGATTTCCATGAAGCACCTTCTCCGGGGGCTCCGGTGCGTATTTCAAGATAAGTTCCTGTGGCGAACCCTGTGCGATCAGTTTGCCATGATCCATTATCGCGATTCGATTACACAGAATTTCGGCCTCTTCCATATTGTGGGTTGTCATCACGATGGTCATGCCCGTCTCATTGAGAGATCTCACCAGATCCCACAGGTTATGTTTGGCCCGGGGATCCAGGCCTGTGGTCGGCTCATCCAGGAAAAGAACCTTCGGGTCATTAACCAGTGCACAGGCTATGGAGAATCGTTGTTTTTGTCCTCCCGAAAGGCTCTCGGGTTTTGCTCGGGCCTTTTCCACGAGATCCACATGCGCCAACAAGGCCTCCGGGTCGACCTTGCGCCGATAAAGCCCACCGAACAATTTTAACAACTCCGTCAGAGACAGATTATCGAAGTACTCGTTGGCCTGCAGCTGCACGCCAATAATCTGTTTTACCTTGTAGGGGTTCTTCTGAACGTCAATCTGATCTACGAACGCGCTGCCACCATCGATGTCACACAAGCCTTCCAACATTTCGAGCGTGGTGGTCTTTCCAGCACCATTCGGCCCCAGCAGGCCATAGACCTCGCCCGCTTCGATGGTCAACGAAACGCCATCTACGGCATTAAAGTACTCGGATGGGTTGTCCGGACTCGGGTACTTCTTGGTCAGGTTATTTATCTGTATGACAGACATGAATCCACCAAGTCAAACAGTATGTTACGAACGATTCTCAGTGTAGAAACGATTCCGCGGAAGCGCGCGACTCACGGTTTCAGCGCTTTCCATCTTATACGAATCCAACCTTCGGCCGGTGAGCCGAGGAGCTAATCCCGCCCGCCAATGCCAGCCGTCAGCACCATACGCATCGCCTCCTCCACACCGAGATCGAGCTCGGTGACCTTGTCCCTCGTCACGAGCAAAGTATAACCACCAATCTGATAGCTCATCGGGAGGTAAACGGCGATTCGATCTTCGCTTGAACCCGCAACGTTCATTGCGCGCGGGGAATTGTCAGTGACAAAACCAATCAGCAGCGCCCCGCCACCCACATCTACACTGACAACCGTGGCCGCATCATCCGAACGATTGCGCGAGAAGAAGTCAAAAAAGTCGTTGAGGGCCGTATAAACGGTTTTTACCAGCGGAATGCGTTCCAACAGTCGTTCCAGGGCTTCCCATATTCGCTTGATGACAAACAGCTGCACCAGCATTCCTGTGGCGTAGACAACGACAACACCGAGAACCAGACCGAGCCCCGGTAGATAGTATTCCTCGGGAATGATGAACAGGAACATGGGCCTCAGCAGGCTTTCGGTGCCCGTTACCAGCCACACCAGGATCCAGGCTGTGAGTACAAGCGGAAGCACCACGCCGAGTCCGCGAAGAAAAGTAGAGGTGAATTGACCCATGAAGATATCCCAGGACTTCTGAACTTGAGAGTCTACACATTTCCGTTTGACCGAATCGCCAAAAAAGGCTGCAATCGGTTGTCATCCATTATGCAAATATCGTTGGAGATTGTGTTGACCCAGACGATGCCGCCCGTCGAGTTTGGTTTTATCGATCATACGGAGCTGCGCCCGGGTGTTGCGCTCGATCTGTTGTTCCGTGAACGTCTCGAGATGGTCGTGTGCGTCGAAGCAGCGGGGTTTGTGCGGTACCACACCACCGAACACCATCTGAGCCGGCTCGATGCCACTCCTTCCCCCGGACTTTTCCTGGCGGCCGCTGCACAACGCACGAGCCGTATTCGACTGGCATCGCTGGTACACATCGTGCCTCTCTATCATCCACTGAGGCTTGCCGAAGAACTGATCATGCTTGATGGGCTGACCGGCGGGCGCCTGGATGTAGGCGTTGGCAAGGGTATCAGTCCACCCGAACATCGACTGTTCGGATCCGATCCGGAAACAGCCCGCGCGCGCTTCGAGAAACAACTCGATGAGGTCGTCCTCATCCTGGAGGGTCGCGACTACCAAGAAGCGCCGATTCCTTACCGCCCGATCCAGCATCCCTACCCGCCGTTGTGGTATGCGGGCAACGCGGTCTACGCGGGCGAACGGAACATGAACACCATCGTCGCCGGTCCGCTCGACATTTTAGTTACGCTCGCTGAAAGGTTTCGAGAACTGATCGCCGCGCGGGCCAACCCCGAACGCTGCCTGAACGGAAACTCATCACCCACGATTGGTTTTCAGCGGCATGTTTATGTCGACACCGACGGTGAGCGAGCCCGAAAACGGGCAGTGGAATCCTGGTCGAAGTACCACGACAACCTGTGGACGCATTTCAATCGCCTCGGGAGTTCAGCGCCAAACAATCCCACCGTCGACGGTGACGGCAGCAAAGCGCTCGAACTCGGAATGATAGCTGCCCGGTCGCCTGAGGAAGTAGCGGAGCAGTTGTCTCGAGAAATCGACGCATCGGGTATCCGCTACATGATCGGGGCTTTTTGCTGGGGGAATATCGATCACCACGAGGCGCTGGCGTCCATTGAGCGCTTCTCGAGCGACGTCATTCCACTGGTTCGTGCGGCAGTTGGCTAGCCTGGATTATTCATGAACAAG
>JACZXA010000117.1 GCA_022571865.1 Pseudomonadota bacterium | reverse complement strand
GGATTTCCTGGTCGAATTTGCGGAACTTTTCCTGTTTCTGTTAGCCGCGATGACCTACGTCAACTCGATGAGCGAGCGGGGCGTATTCGAGGCACTCAGATCCTGGCTTGTCCGCCATCGTTTCACCTACCGGCAGCTATTCTGGATCACCGGTGTCATCAGCTTTTTTCTGTCGCCGGTCATCGATAACCTCACGACCGCGCTGGTCATGGGCGCGGTGGTACTTGCCGTTGGCAAGGACAATGCGCGCTTCATCAGCCTCGCTTGCATCAACATCGTGGTGGCTGCGAATGCTGGCGGGGCGTTCAGCCCGTTCGGCGATATCACGACACTGATGGTCTGGCAGAAAGGGCTGGTTGATTTCGGGACGTTCTTTGCACTGTTTATCCCATCGGTGGTGAACTACCTCATACCCGCAGTTGCCATGTCTTTTGCGGTGGGCACCGACAAACCCAGTGTGGCGGGCGAACAGGTCGCGATGAAACGAGGCGCAAAACGCATCATCTTTCTCTTTATGTGCACGATCGCCACGGCGGTTTCGTTCCACAATTTCCTCCACCTGCCGCCGTTTCTCGGAATGATGACGGGGCTGGCTTACCTCAAGGTTTTCGGTCACTACCTGAGCCAGACACATGTGCCGGCGTCAGCCGACACGCCGGGATACGGTCAAGCCGGTGACGTTCAGGCGTTTGACAGTTTTCGCGAAGTGGCGAGGGCGGAGTGGGATACGCTGCTGTTCTTCTTTGGTGTGATCATGTGTGTGGGCGGTTTGGGTTTCATCGGTTATCTGGACCTGATGTCAACGTATCTGTATATCGAGATGGGCCCGACCTTCGCCAACACGATGGTGGGAATACTCTCTGCGGTTGTCGATAACATTCCGGTCATGGTTGCCGTATTGCAGATGAATCCCACCATGGATATGACACAGTGGCTACTTGTCACGTTAACCGCGGGTGTCGGTGGCAGCATGTTATCGATCGGGTCGGCCGCTGGCGTTGCGCTCATGGGCCAGGGGCGCGGGCAATACACGTTCTGCGGTCACATGAAGTGGACGCCGGTGATCGCTTTGGGTTATGCGGCGAGCATCTGGGTCCATCTCAAGGTAAACAGCGGTTTCGACGGCGTAATGCCGTAACGTCGTGTCTGGGTAGACAACTCTTGATGTTGGGGCTTCAGATCAAGCGAGCGACACTGGTGTTTGTTCTGACGTCGATGCTTGCCTGCCAATCCCCCGTGCTGATTTTCAGCGGAGGCGCGCTCGAAGGTCCCGCAATCGAAACCGAATCCTTTTCTTTTGCTGCGCAATTCGCGCTACTACAGCTGGAAGTAAGACCCGAGGATGCTTATTCGATTATTCTGCGGGTATTGATGCGTGACGATCAGTTGTACATTGACGCGGCGAAACGCAGGCGTTGGCACAGATATCTGCAAGAAAACAACCGTGTTCGCGTCAAACTCGGGGAATCGGTTTATCCGGCAACTGCAGTTCTAGTTGATGATCCCGAAATTACCAAGCTGTTTCTTCAGGGCCGGACCATCTATCGACTCGTGCCTAGGAGTTTGCGCGGTAGAGCGTTGTAGCGATTAGTGGAACTTCCACTGAACACCAATCGACGGGACCAGTGGCAACAGATTGACGTCTTCGCGATCAACCAGGTACCCGCCGTTGTCTTCGTCTTCTTCCAGTGAGTACTCCACCGCGCCAACATTCTTTCGGGCAGTGAGATTGGTGACCTCGGCGAACAAGGTCAGCGATTGATTGGACCACTCCCAGGTTCTACTTACTCGAGCATCCAGCGAGAAGTACGGGTTCAGCTTTTTACCATTGCGGCGCAGCTCGAGTGCATCCAGAGATGTTACCGAGTCGGTAGGTAGTTCAGTGGTCTGCCAGCCAGAGTGCCAGATCATGGCCGCGCTGATCGACCAGTTGCCGACGTTCCATATTGCGCCACCGGCAGCGGTATGTGCCTGATCCCAGGTGCGTGGTTGCCATTGGCCGCCCACATAGTCGTCGACGGTGCTGCGGGTGTAACTCAACCATACATTGAGATCCGGATTGGGATTGTAACGGATGGTTGTTTCGAACCCCTTGGCAATAGCCCGGGAGGGAGCGATCTCTACGCGGTCGGTCGCGATCTCAGGCAACAACACGAGCGGATTGAAAAGGTTCTCGAAACGTCGTTTTGGATCCCTGATCCGTTTGTAAAATGCTTCCATGCGAATATCCCAGCCACTGTCGCCGAATCGATGATCGAGGCCGAGGATGTAGTGGTCGGCAAACTGCACTTGCTGAAATGAGTCCAGTCCATCGGTGACCAGCAGTTCGTGTATCCCTTCGGGTTGGTAAAAACGTCCCGCAGAAATGCGCAGGTCGGTATTGGCGCGCAAATTGAACTTGGCGCTCAAACGGGGGCTGAATTGTTCACTCAGGCCATCGTTGGCATAGTTTTGAAAATCCCAGCGCATACCTGTTTCCAGGGTCATCCAGGAAGTCGGGCGGAACCGCGCAGATCCGTAGACGCCTCCGCTCCAGCCCTCTGGTGAGGTCTTGATCGCTCGCTCGACGTCGATCGGCACGCCGAGAAGCTTGGAGAGGTCGCCCCGTTCAATGACGGAATAGTATTCGTAGTCACCCGACTGATGATTGATGCGTGCACCCAACTCGAGCCGGCTGTTCTTGGAAAGCTCGAAACTCAAGTGTTCGGCGAGGCTCCATACCTGAAAATGGCGTTTGTCGTCGAGCGAGCCGAAACCGCCGTCGGGCTCCGGATCGATGATGAAGCCGTAGCGATGGTGATCGATATCTCCGAAAGAGAGAATCGATGAGCTATCGATGCGGTCGTTGATCGACTTGTGAAGCTGAATCCATGCGTAGGCATTGCGGTAGCGAGAGTTGGCCTGGATGCCGTCGACGCCGTCCTCATCGATCTCTTTGAGTACTACGTCGTCGTTGTAGAGCAGAATGCCGACCTCGAGTTCCGTTGCCGGGTCCACCTCCCAGGCGAACTGTCCATACCAATCGGAGTATGAGGGTTTGCCTACTTTCGGGTTTATCTGTTTGGTGACCAGATCGAGATTGCCCCGGCGTCCCGACAGCGCCCACGTGCCTCGGTTGTCGGCAACGGACCCGTATCCGGCCGCTGCCAGGGTCAGGAAGCTCAACAATATCTCGCCGCCGAGGTCGGGATGCTCGTCCGCGGGCGCGATGTCCATGACCGCACTCATCCGATCTCCGTAACGTGCCGGGAATCCCCCCGTGTAAACGTCGATAGATTTGATGAGGCTCGGATTGAGGCCGGAAAAAATACTCTGGAAATCTTTGAGGTGAAAAGGTTCGAGGAGTTCGACGTTGTTGAACAGAATCAGCGTTTCATCCTGGGATCCGCCACGAACATACGGTTTTGCCGAGAGCCCGATGCTTGCGGTACCCGGTAGATGGATGACTGCGCGTAACGCATCATCGCCAAGTTCGGGCAGGGCGTTAACCTCATTGGCGCTCAATGTATGTCGTGCAATCGGTTCGCCGCCCTTGAGCAGGTAGCGACTCGAGATGACAACGATCTCCTCGATATCCGGCTCCTGATCGAGAGGGATCAGCAGGGCGTCGAGGGTCGCGGAGGAACGGACGCGCTTGTCGATGTAGCCGGGGCGGGAAACCATGAGCACCCGGCCGATTGCCGGTTCGGGAATTTCGAACTCGCCAAGCTCATTGGTGTACACCACGGTCCCGGCGATCTCCACTCGCACGCCAGCAAGCGGCTCACCGGACTCGCGGTCGGTGATTCGACCGCTCTGAAACTTCTGCCAGGTTTGATCTCTGACCACCAACCAGCGGTTGGCGACGCTACCGGGCCGTAGGGCGAGTCCATGTGGTGCGAGGATGAATCGCAGACGATCGAGCGGTGGGCCTGGGGGCGGATCTTTGCGCACACGCATCTTGTTTCGGACAAGATCGCTGGTGTAGATAAAGCTGTATCCGTCGGATTCGAATGTGGCCAACACTTCGAGCAATGAACGACCCTGGAAGTTCGCGTTGCCAGTTTCTTCGGAGCATACGGTTGCGGAGAACAAGCAGATGCTGGTCATCAACAAGCCGCATGTGAGGCTCTCAATTCGCACGGTTCAGTTCTGAGTCTCCACGAAAGTTGAGTTGTTGAACGCTAACGTCGAAAGCCGATGATCAGTTCGTGCGCTTGACTCTCCAGAGCATGGTAGTCACTTGCCTCCAGAACGTCTTTTATGATCGCGTTGGAGGGGGTGAGCACCTCGCCGCAGCACGTTGTCGACCGCACCGAGGCCATGCGGACCGCATCGTTCTCGAAGCGCAGCACGAGCCCCGATTCCCGTGTCACCCAGGTGAGGAAATCATACAGATTGCTCGCATCCAGGTTGTAAGCCTCGCGTGCGCTGTGCGTCCAGGACCAACTCGGATCGGTCGTGGCGAGCGGGTCGCGCTGTACGTCATTCGACCCGAGAATCGTCAATCGTTCACCCACACCGGACTGGGCGATGGCCGTGAGGGTCTTGTTGTCCAGCAGCTCAACGGTGACACCACCCTCTCGAACGGCAACCTCCAGCACGTCACCATTCACGGCGACCTCAAATTGTGTCCCGACGTCCGTGACGGATGCGAAGGGTGTCTCGATGCGTATTTGGCTACCGCCCTGGCTATCGGCGTAAAGCCGGCCGCTATGCAGCCAGATCTCTGAACTCGTCTTCAAGGTGATGCTGGTGTTGTAATCGAGCCGCAAGGTGGTGTGTTCGTCGAGTTGGATAAACAGGCGCCCTTTGTCCGAGGTTCGCAACATCGCGCCCTCCTGCAAATGCGGTGCGGCGATCGCGTCCGAACCGCGCACGGAGTGTTCGCCAATTGCGAAGACGACCCTGCCGCTGATTCCAGGCGCCTCAACGGGCAGTTCCACCAGCACCAGGTAGCCTATGGTTGAGGCGAGCACGACGCTCGCTGCGAGCGCCAACCAGTTTCGTCGATGCTTAGGCTCCGGGGCCTGGATGGGAGCCTGTTCCCAGGCTTCGAGCACTGCCTCATGGACCCGTTCACGAACCGCCTCCGGGGGTTGGGCGCGTGGACCGGCAAGCTCCATCAGCTTGCGTACGTCGTCGTCATGTTCGCTCATAAGGTTATCGGTATCCTTCATGTGGCGGCCTCCAATTCCTGCTGAACGTCGCGAAAGCCGCTTCGGAACGCGCGCCTTGCGCGTGCCAGTAATGATTGCGTGGCGATCGAGCCGGTACCCAGACGAGCCGCAATTTCGTTGACGGACAATCCTTCGAGGTACTTCCATTCCAGTGCTTTGCCGTACCGGTCCGGTAGATAATCCAGCGTCAGTTGAACGAGTTTCTCCGTCGATAACCGATTGATCTCATCGTTGAAGTCGACTTGTAGACTCTCCAGCGCCGAGGTCAAGTCAGGATCGTCATCGAGGCTGACGAGCATCTCAGATTTACGTCCGCTACGCTGATACCAGTTGCTGATCTCGTTGCGGCAGATCTGGCATAACCAGGTAAAAAGGCTCGCTTCCCCTCGATAGCCCGACAGGTTGCGCATCGCCTTGAACAAAGTCTCCTGAACGATATCCTCACACGCGTCCACCTGTGAGATGCGCGCGCTGCAGAATCGAAACAGGCGCGCGAAGTAGACCTCGAAAAAGCGCTCGAAGGCTTGTCGGTCTTTCTGCAAGACACGCTGTACCAGCTGGTAGTCGTCTGTGTTGTGCATGATTTCCGGTAGTTACCGATCAGCGTGTTAGACGGGGTATCGATCGATTATCAATCGGTTGCGGAGCATTTTTTTCCCGACCGCCCGAAAAAGCCTGTTGATGGGAGCTTAATAGCCGAAATGTAGGGTTTTTAACACCTGAAAACCCCCAGCTGGATTGATTTTCGATGCCTGGACCGTCCCACCAGATGGAAGTACAACGACAGTTGAATTGTAAGTCGATTGATTGGCATGTTCGCCCCACTCGCTGTGGTGTGTACGGCTGCTGCTTTTCACGAGGGTGGTTGTAGCACAAGCATTTCACCCGGCATCGGTTGTGGTTGGAACAGACGGATCATGACTTCCCGACTACGTTTCGCGATCGGTCGTCTTACCCCGCCCCCTGTCGGCTCCACTCAGATGGAGCCGGCTTTTCGTTTCGTTTGCGACGCGAACTGCCTGGATGAGGAGATGAGTGAGCTTGTTTATTCGGAAGTGTATGCACGGACCAGTCGATCCAGAAACTCGAGGCCGTCCAGAAAAGATTCGATGAGGATTCGTTCATCTCTTCCATGGGCGCGAATGTCGCTCATATCTCCGAAAATTCCCGACACGCCATAAACGGGAATCCCGGCGAGACGAAAATACAGCCCGTCGGTTGCCCCGGTACTCATCGTGGGGATCACCGCGACCCCGGGCCACATTGCTTCGGTGATTTCCTGAATCGGTGCCATTACTTCCTCCGTCAGCGGCGAAGGTGGGCTGGGGGTCGGTTCGTTCATGAGGGTAAAGGTTATCTGTGGGTCGTCCACCAGGCTTTTCAGCGTTTCCAATACCTGGTTCGGTGGTACACCAGGGAGGATGCGGCAGTTGACGGTGGCGGTTGCGCGTTGTGGCAGCGCGTTTTCCGCGTGTCCCGCTCGTAGCTGTGTGGCAATACAGGTGGTACGCACCCGTGCATTGTAAGCAGGAACCCGCTCGAAGAATGATACGCTCGCAGCCGTTGGCGGAGTCTCGAGAATGCCCAAGGCAATCTCCGTTTGTCGGGCTGGAAGCGCTGAAAAACCCTGCCGCACCCAGGCACGGGTCACTTCGTTCAATTCAATGGGAAACCGATACTTCGAGATCCGCGTCAACCCCTCGATGAGTTGGTATATGGCGTTGTCAGACCGCGGCAGGGAACTATGGCCACCCGGGTTGGTCACCTCGAGTTCATAACTCTGGTATACCTTCTCCGCCGCCTGGACGCTGTTGGCCAGGCGTTTGCCGTCCTGCATAGCTCCGCTGCCGCCCTCGTTCAGAACGATTGCCGCGTCGACCAGCTCAAAGTGTTCGGCCAGCAGGAACTGCACGCCGTTGTTCGGACCGCCCTCTTCATCTGCCGTGAGTGCGACGATGATGTCGCGATTCGAAACGTAGCCTTGTTGTTTCATGCGAATCAGATTGGCCATCCAGATAGCGCACATCGCCTTGTCATCGGTGGTGCCGCGCCCGTAGTAGTAGCCATCGCGTTCCAGGAACTCGAACGGGGGGATGCTCCAATCTTCGGGTTCCGCCTCCACCACATCGAGGTGCGCGAGCAGCAGGATGGGTCTCTTTGTGGGTGCGGGGCTGCGGAGCCGGAATACCAGGTTTCCCTTACGCGCAGCGGGTGCCAGGAGGTGGATATCGCCGTCGAGGAACCCGGCGTCACGCAATCGCGCCGCCATCGCAACGGCTGCTGCCGTGTTGTCGCCAACGGAATCCGTGGTGTTGATTTCGATCAGTTCGCGAAAGATGTCTCTGGCAAGCGCTTCATGATTCGATAGCTCCGCGGCCATACCGGTAGCGCCCAATGTCAGGACGCAGGCGCATAAAACCAAACGGGTAAAGTGCTGTCGCATAGTTGCAGACCAGCGGTTGGAACGTCGCCATGTTATCACGCAGGGGCGTTTAGCCGTCGTCAGCGGTCAGTCTTTTCCCGACGAATCCACCGGCTGGTGGCAGCCACGTCCTCCACGGGCTCCTCGGCTTTCTGCCAGCCGGTAAACCCCTCCTCCAGGTGTGCTACGTCGGTAAAACCCATTTCTTTGAGTGCGACCACGGCAAGTACGGAGCGTCCGCCGCCCGCACAGAACAGAACGGTTCGCCGATGCTCCGTGAAGTAGTCGCGAAAGTAAGGGCTCTGCGGGTCCGCCCAGAATTCCAGCATGCCGCGGGGCGCATGTTTCGCACCGGGAACGGTGCCCAGGTCGACGCGTTCCTGTAACTCGCGGATGTCCAGCAGCAATAGATCAGGATTAGCCGCCAGTTCCTCCTTGAGTTCTGCCACACTCAAGTTTTCGATGTCTTTCTTAAGCTCGTCGATCGACGAAAATATGCTTGTTATCGGCACTTCGCTGCTCCTGAATCGGATCGCCTATCCTAGCAGCAACCGCGTATCGCAACCCAGCACCCTGTCCACCCTGACACGCGACGTTTCCCCGCGTCGAGTTCGCCGCTATGCTGGCAGTCAGTGAGAATCCCACCAGGTGAACATTGAACAACCCGGACGTCGCCGCGGATGACGCCGACCTGACGCTTGGCGTGTACCACGGCTGGTGGATCGTTGCCGGGCTGTTTTTTGTACTAACGATTTCGTCCGGCTTCGGTTTTTACAACCTATCCGTTTACCTGAACGTGTTGGCCGATACCCGCGGTTTTGCGGTAGCCGACGTCTCCATTGCCGTCGGTCTCTTTTTTTTGGTCGGTGGGGTGACGGGCATGTGGGTTGCCAGTCTCATCCGGCGCATCGATGTGCGTTGGGTAATGATTGGTGGGGCCGCAATTGCCGGGTCTGCGCTTGGTCTGATTGGTCATGTAACCGAGCTCTGGCAGCTTTACCTGGTTTACGCATTGTTCGGGGCAGGTAACAGCGGTGTATCGATCGTCGTCGCGACGACATTGGTGACCCGTTGGTTTCCAGGACCCAATCGATCGGTCGCGTTGTCCATTGCCTCCACCGGGTTGTCTATGGGTGGTGTGTTGCTCACGCCGCTGTCGGCCTGGTCGTTGAACCGCTGGGGAATGGAAACTGCTATTCCCTGGTTCGGTTTTGCTTTTTTTATGCTGATCGTCCCATTTGCGTGGTGGCTCATCCGTTCGAGTCCTCATGCTAATGGCGGGGCCACCGCCGGAGGTGGTCATGAAGATTCCTGGGGCTATCGCGATGCCATCAGGAGCCGTTTTTTTATGTTGTTGAGCGCGGGTTACGTGTTGTGCATGGGCGCCCAGGTAGGCAGCATCGCCCACCTTTACAACCGCGCCGAGACGCTCGCTGGGTTTGAGGTTGCGGCATTTGCCATTCAGGCACTCACGGTTGCGAGCATACTCTGCAGGTTTTTGGGTGGGTGGATCGTCATCAGGGTGAAGATTCGTGTCTTTACACTTGTTAATCTGCTGGTTCAAGCGTTGGGTCTGGCGATCATCGCGCTGGCGGAAAATGTGACGATGATTCTGATTGGAGCCGCTGTTTTTGGCGGTAGCATTGGTAATCTGTTGATGCTGCACCCGCTATGGCTTGCAGAGGCATTTGGCATCCGTGATTATTCGCGCATATTTTCATTGTCCAATGCGGTGATGGTTCTGGGTGTTGCGGTGGGTCCGGTATTGCTGGGCGTACTTCATGATGAATTCGATTATTCGGTAGCCTATGGCGTGTCCATGGGAGTATCGCTGGTCGCACTTCTGGTGATATACAGCGCGGGGAAAAATCCAGCAACGAACACTGATCTCTGATGTCAAAATTAGGGAACCTCTGTGCAAACGATAATTGATCAGAGGTTCCCTATCCGGAGGTAGAAAAGATTTATGCGGCGACTTGGCTCATCTCGAGGAATTTCTACACGCGTTGGTAAGACAAGCTTATGCGCGCTCGCGGTATCCGCTCTGGTTTGGGCGTTCCCAGCACCAGCCGCATTACCTGTCCAGTTGGCGGATGGGGAACCCTTACCGACCCTGGCACCCATGTTGGAGCGAACGACCCCCGCGGTCGTAAACATTGCGACCTTCACGACCGTGCAGGTTACCAATCCGCTTCTCGCCGATCCGTTCTTTCGTCGTTTCTTCAACAACAGAAGATATCGCAGAACACAGGCTGCGGGGTCCGGTGTTGTCGTGGATGCGAAACGCGGTTACATCGTGACCAACAGTCATGTCGTACAACGTGCGGATGAGATCAGCGTTACGCTGGCCGATGGGCGCACCTTACCGGCAACTCTGGTCGGCAGTGACGAGCAGGTGGATCTGGCGGTACTCCAGGTTGCCCCGGATGAACTGAGCGAAATTGGTTTTGCCGACTCGAACGAACTCAGGGTTGGCGACTTCGTCGTCGCCATCGGCAACCCGTTCGGACTCAGCCAGACGGTTACCAGCGGCATCGTCAGTGCACTCGGTCGCAGCGGTCTCGGCATCGAGGGGTACGAAGATTTCATTCAGACCGATGCCTCCATCAACCCCGGTAATTCAGGCGGCGCACTGGTGGATCTCAGGGGTGACCTGATTGGAATCAACACGGCGATTTACGCCCCGAGTGGCGGTAACGTTGGGATAGGGTTTGCGATACCAGCCAACCTCGTCCGGGTCATCATGGATCAGTTGATCGAACACGGCGAGGTACGTCGCGGATATCTCGGTCTCTCGGTACAAGCGCTCAATCCTAAGTTGGCTGAAGCGTTCGACGTAAAGCGCCGCCAGGGAGTTGTCGTTGTTGAGGTGGCGCCCGGAAGTGCCGCTGAGACCGCGGGTCTCGTATCGGGTGACATCATCACCCGCATCGGAGACCAACAGATTGCCAAAGTGGGGGATTTTCAAAGCCAGGCAGCCATGATATTCATCGATGACGAGGTGGCTATGGAGGTACTGCGTGACGGTCGCAACAAACATTTCAAGTTGCAGTTGGGAGAGAACAAGCCGAAGCGTGTCGCTGGTGAGCGTATCGATCCCCGTCTTGGCGGTACCGAGTTGCAGAATTTTCGCAACATCGAAGATACCGCCATGGATGCAGGTGTACTGGTAAGCGACGTTTCTCCCGACAGCTTGGCTGAGCAGTTTGGGTTACGCGCGGGTGACATTATCGTTGAAGCCAACCGCATGATGGTGGGTAATCTCTCTGATCTTCGGGATGGTTGCCGGCGTAGCTCGCGCCAGATTCTCCTGAAAATTTACCGCTCAGGCGAGTATGGGTACGTGGCTATTCGGTAAATTCCTTCTAACTGGGCAGCGATACGACAAACTCGATGGCTGCCAGCTGTTCCGGGGTTTTGCCAAGTTTCTCGAGGAAGGGTAGCCAACGATGGTCGCTGTGCAGGTTGGCGAATCTGGGTTCATTGGTGATCTGGGAAAGCCCCGGGTCGTTGTGCTCAACGGCCTTGTCCAGCCACTCGAAGGCGCGACATCTCATAGACCCAGGAGAATACCAGTGTCAGTGGCAAGCCGAGAATGAGGATTGCCAGCACCAGCCGAAGCCACGTCGAAGGCAGTTCCAGCGCGTCGAACAGCACATCCGCGACCTGCAGTATCAGCCAGGAGGAGACGATGTAAAGAACCGCTGCCTTGACGACGTTACGGCGCTTGAGTTCCTCGTATACCGACACGGCTATTGGTGTGGTCTGTCGGGGTCGTTCGTTCGATCTGGGAAAAACTCGACCACGTGTCGCCTGTGAACGGTCACTCGAACATGATTACGCTGCGGGCGACTTCCCCGGTTTCGAGCGTAGCCATTGCGTCGTTGACATCTTCGAGTTTGATGCGCGAAGCGATGAGATCATCCAGATGCAGCCTGCCTTGTAGATAGAACTCCACAAACCGTGGCATATCCACCCTGAAACGATTTGAGCCCATGTTCGAACCCTGGAGCGTGCGTTCCTGGAGGAACTCCGGACCGTGAATTTCGAGATATACGCCCACGGGGATCATCCCGATGATGGTGGCGGTTCCGCCACGGCGTATCATCTTGAAGGATTGCTCGGCGGTCTCTTTCAAGCCGATGGCCTCGAATGAATAATGTACGCCGCCGTCGGTGAGTTCCCGTACCGCTTCGATGGGATTCACATCGGTCGCGTTGATGACGTCGGTAGCACCGAACTTACGCGCCAGATCCAACTTGTTGGGCACCCGGTCGATCGCGATGATGCGGGCCGCGCCCGCAATGGCCGCGCCGTTGATCGCTGACAAGCCGACTCCGCCGCAACCGATAATGGCAACGGTGCTTCCTGGTTCGACTTTCGCGGTGTGGATAACGGCGCCTACCCCCGTCGTAACTGCACAGCCGATCAATGCCGCACGGTCGAGCGGCATGTCTTCACGGATCTTCGCGAGGGCATGTTCGTGGACCAGCATGTACTCGGCGAACGAAGACAAGTTGAGAAACTGCCAGATGTGTTCGTCACCTTTGCTGAGCCGTTGAGGTTGATCCTTGGGGCGCTGCAATTCGGGTTCCTGGCACAACGACATACGACCGGTGAGGCAGTGCTCACAATGACCGCAGAAAGCCGACAGGCAGGTGATCACGTGATCGCCGGGCTTCACGTAGTGGACGTCGCTGCCAACCGCTTCGACGATACCGGCAGACTCGTGTCCGAGTACCGCCGGAAGCGGATAGGGGTATGAGCCGTTCTGAAAATGCAGATCGGAGTGACACACGCCGGCAGCCACCGTTCGCACCAGAACCTCTCGCGGTGCCGGATCTCCGTGCTGGATGTCTTCGATTTCCAGTGGCTTGTTGATTTCACGTAGTACCGCAGCCTTCATGTCCCCTCCCGAGGGTGTCCGAGATGTAGGGTGGAGTGTGCCAAACGCATGTATGGATTACTACTCCACAGAGGGTACTATTCCGGTTCATACCGGCTGGAATGGATTGAGCCGGCACAAAGGCCTGTAGCTTAAGGCGATGAGAACCCAAGGCGATGAAATGGTGTTGATCGGATTAGGCTCCAACCGCGGGGACTCCCGGGACATTTTGTTGCGGGCAATGAAGCGTTTGGAGCAGTTCTCCGCTGGCAAGGTGACCTGCTCGCATCTATGGCAGACATCAGCGGTCGACTGTCCCGAGGGGTCTGGTGACTTCATCAACGCAGCCGTCGCTTTTGATGCCCGCCCGGCGCTCACGCCGGAGTTGTTATTGACGGGCTTGAAATCGCTTGAAGTCGAGTTCGGTCGCGCCACAAGCGCCGTTCGCAATGCGCCGCGGGAGATCGATCTGGATCTGCTGCTGTTTGACGAACACCTGCGCGACAGCGCCGAGTTCACGCTGCCTCACCCTCGAGCCGTCAACCGGCTATTCGTGCTCGCGCCAGCAGCGGAGGTGTTGCCTGAGACGATCTGGCCGAACACGAAGTGTTCCATTGAACAACTACTGGCCAAGCTCGAGACAGATGAGCAGGTTTCAAGGCTCGAGCTTGCGCAGCGTTAACATCATCTTTGGGGTGATTACGATGGTTGTGGGGCTGCAGGCCCACAGCTACGAAGGTCCATTTCATCAGAAATTCACCTTTCTTGCGGCAAAGCAGTTCAATCGTTGCGTGACCGGTACGCCGATTCGGAAGGTCACGCCATTGCAGGTTCGCTACATCGCAAAAAGCAACATCGGCCAGGCGGATACCAACATTTTTGTGCGCATGTTCAATTGGAGTTATTACGATCGTGCTGCGCAAGACGAACGCAGTCTACTCTGGCTCATTGACACCCGGTTTCACAAACACTTCAACGAGGTTGTGTCGAGTTTGGACCAGGTAGCTCGTGCGGCAGACCGCTACCGCAGCCTCGGTCGGGTGGTGAACTATGTGCAGGATGTGACGTCGCCTGCGCGTGCCGTTCCGGTTTATACCGCTCGGTTCTGGCGTTTCAACCTGACTGATCGTTTCGACAGCTTTCCCATCGACGAGGAAGCCGTCGAGGAAGGTCTGCTCGATAGCTGTGAATATCTTCATTCTGTCAGCGACAGTTATCTCCAGATTCTCGCTGACGCCGCTTCGAATACGCTTGCGGCTGTGCAGGCGCCGATGCCGGGCATGCCCGTATCCTGGGAAAGTTTCTGGATGCTGAATGACGATGAGCGCGGCTTCGGTGAATATGGCCCGGCGGGAAACAATTTCGGCAGGAAAAGCGAGTTTCGCTGTGGAAAGGAAGAGCGTTGTGTGCTGCTGGACGACGATCCGCTTTACCAGGAATTTGCGTTGCGTCGCCACATCGCGGCGGCCATTGGAACCATGCGCGCGATGAAAGTGTTTCAGAGCCAGGGGTTGCCAATAGTCGCCGAAGAGTGAAAAAGTAGGCGCCGTTGAGGGCCAACACCCTATTCGACCTGGACAGTTACGCGAGCCTCTGCAGTATTCCCAGAACGGTCGGTTACGGGCAACACGACGACATGGCTACCGGGTGTATCGAATGACGTTGCAACGACGTCACCCCGCGGTCAGTAGGCTTAAGCGGGGAAGAAGCCCCGTTCGCATTGTCGGCAGTACCGTTACCGTAGTTGCCCTCATGGGCCTGCTGATGTGGGCGGCCGACTCAGGGCGGGGAGCCGTCGAAAAGAAATCGGCAGAGGAAAACGTTGTTCCGGATCTGGGAGATTCCAGCGGAACTCTGGTGCTGGCGGAGAAAGATCCTCTGCTTGAGGCCCCCGGAGTTCGGCGGTGGTTGGCGGTGAAAGGTGATGACTCTGAATTCTCTCGTCGCAGGCAAGCTGAGGCTGGAGATCAATCAGGTGATCTTCTGATGCACCATGAAGCAACGGACACCGATACGGCAGGGGGAACTGCCACTGGAACATCCGCGCTCGCCTCCGCGCCCATACCCGGCCGCGATCCTGATGGCAATTTGACCGCATCACTCGGCAATGACTCACTCAGCCGTTTTTGCCGGGCACGGGATCTTGCCAGTGCGACAGCCTGGCTTGGCACGTTTACCTGGAAACATCGCCGGCAGCTCGAACGGGTAGCCTGTGTACAGGATCTGTTGCAACGTCCCGGCTTCGAGGTGTTGCGCTCACGGGTATAACGGTGACGGTGCACGATGGCATAATCCCTGGCGGGGGGATTCCATGGGCGACCGTTTTCTTACCGGCATCAAAGTCATCGACCTCGGCTCGTTTGTCGCGGCACCGGCCGCGGCTACCGTCATGGCCGATTACGGTGCGGATGTCGTCAAGATTGAGCCACCGGAAGGAG
>JACZXA010000116.1 GCA_022571865.1 Pseudomonadota bacterium | reverse complement strand
CGAACGCACAGGTCGTGGTCAGCACATCAAACTGTCCATGCTCGATACCATGGTGGCTTTCTTCTGGCCCGAGGCCATGTCCGGTATTACTTTTGTCGGCGACGAGATCGATGTCACCAAATACCAGGGTACGATGGATCTGATATACGAAACCAAAACAGGCTTCATCACTGCCGGTGCAATCTCCGATTCCGAGTGGCTCGGCCTGTGTACGGTGCTGAATCGACCCGACTGGGTTGACGATGAGCGTTTCGCGACCACCACGGCTCGTTTTCGCAATGCCGAGGAGCGCAAACAGCTCACCGCGGTGGAAATCATGAAGTGGGAGCGTGACGAACTTCTCGAACGCCTCGATGCCGAGGGTGTTCCCTCAGCGCCGTTACTGACTCGCCTCGAGCTGTTGGACGATGCCAGATTCATGAGAACCACACCATCGAGATATACGAGTTCGAAGGACATGGCAAGATTCGCCAGGCGCGCCCGGCGGCAATTTTCGAGGGTACTCCGAGCGAGGTGAAAAGCCCGGCGCCACGTCTAGGTGAACACTCGGTAGAAATTCTCGAAAGTGCCGGAATATCGAAGGCTGAATTCAGTGAACTCGAGCGCGCAGGCGCGGTTGCGTTGCCGAAGTGACGGGGAATTACCAGCTTTCGTCCGGCGTGTGAATCAGATCCGGAATGGACGAGAGCGTTGCAATGCCCCCGGCGCCGGTGGCTATCCCGAAAATGACGATGGCGAGGGCTGCTGTCCAGTGCAGGAAAAATCCCGCGATCCCCACGATGCAGAGAAAAATACCCCCGAGAAAACATAGAATGCCTATGTATTCGCGTCTTTTTACCGCTTCCGGATTCATGTCAAAACCAAACAGCTCTGCCTACCTGAGTTAACGATTGTCGATGTCTTTGGTTGACATGTAGATCGAGTCAATGGCGCTCGGTCCCTGCGCCTTCTGCATCGAAATTCTAGCCGCTGTGGGATCGGCTGGCAACCGATAGCAAAATGGCATCACTTTTGAGCCGACGAAACCTACTCGCAGTATAGTCTCGAATCGAAGAACCGCGAGGAAGCCCCCACGACGGGATTAGGAGTCTGCGCGGTAGATAAAGATTCCTACTACGAAAGCACCACGGCGGTCTATATTTGGGCTTTTTTTTCGTTGCGTAGCGCCACTATGCACCTCAAAAGAGCGAAAAACTGTCCTCGCCGTGGTGCTTTCTCGTGACGGAATTTTCTACCGCGCAGACTCCTAAAAGAGCCTTCTCCACGGTGATGGCGGGCTCGACCGAGCTTCAGATTTCGTTATTTCGGTGGCGCAGGACGATGGCCGCTGCGACAAAACCGGTACCGATCGCAACGCCGATCCACAGATCGAGCGTGGCAAGTAGCTCCAGCTGACCACCAACGTGAACCGCAGGCTCAAACCCGCTGTTGCTGAAGCTCGCGGCAGACGGCAAAGCGGCAAACCGGAGATGGTTGGTGATACCTTCGCGGAGAATCGAGCTAGAAAAGAGCACCGTCTCTAAAACGGCAGGCACGATGGGTACGAGTACCGCCCACACGAAGGGCACTCGATTCACCGCCGCCGAAACCAATAGCAACCAGCCATAGATTGGCAATGCCCACAGCCCTTGAATGGCGTAGCCGAAGGTCAGTTCGAGCAACTCCATGACGAGCCCGGAATTAGACCACAGTTTCCATATGCCACCTTCGCCGACAACCGAAACGATCAGCAGAAGAAAAATCTCGGCGAGAAGTATCGCGACAATCGTCACCATCGGCGCCACCCAGGCTATGTGGACCAGTTTTGCCAACACCGTTTCCGAATCGCTGACGGGCATGGATTTCCAGAACAGTACCGTGCGGTCTCTCCGGTCTTCATGCAGCGATCCCAATAAGGCGAAAATAGCGACGAGGAAATAAACGAGCTGGAATGGCAACGCCACGGAGGTGCGCGCCTTATCGATGCTTGCGGATAATTCCTCGTCGCTCCAATCGGTGTAGTCGAACAGGCCGGACAGCAAGGCTTGAAAAACCAACACTTCGTCGCCCGAAACGACGTCGTACTCACCCAGCGAGAGGTTGATCTCGTCGGTTACGTTACCCGCCGAGTCGCGATCGAAAGAGACTTGTATGACCCCGCCCGCCGAGTTGGCAAACAGCAATGCCAACGCCGTTATCACGACCAACATGCCAAGCACGCCGATCGGAGCCCAGCCGAACCCGGTCTTGTGCTCGAACCACTCTCGCTTGATCAATGAGACAGCCACCACCATTACTGCTCTCCGATCACGGCGATGAAGAGGTCTACGAGGTTGGGCGTTGCAATCTCACCGAAGTGAGCGAGCGCATCGCGGTCGGCGCCGCGGAAAACGAATTCGGTGCCTTGTAGAGTCTTGCGTTCGGCGATTGGCGCCAACTTCCGGATTTGCGGCTCCGATTCCTGGCCAACGGTGAGCTTGCAGAACTGTTCCGCCAGTTCGTCCATCGTCAACGCCAGGCAGGTTTTGCCCCGATGAATGAATACCACGTCGGTCAAGATGTGTTCGATCTCCCGCACTTCGTGAGTGGTGATCAGGATGCTGCGATCTTCCTGGTAATAGTCGTTGAGCACCGAGTCGTAAAATCGTTGCCGGTAAAGAATGTCGAGGCCGAGGGTAGGTTCATCGAGTACCAGGATCTCGGCATCGATAGCCAACGCAATGGCAAGATGCAGCTGTACATTCATCCCCTTGGAAAGCACGTGTATTTTCTTGCTGAAGTTGATGTCGGTTTTTTCGAGAGCTGCTTCGGCGACGGAACGATTGAAAGAAGCGTGAACTCCCTCAATGAAATCGAGCAGATGGTCGACACGCATCCACCGTGGGAGAATCCCCACGTCGGCGATGTAGGCGGTGCGTGTCATGAGCTCTTTGCGTTGCCGATAGGGGTTGAGTCCGAGCACGTCGAGGGTGCCGCCATCAAGGCGCAACAACCCGAGAATAGACTTCAACGCCGTGGTTTTGCCGGAGCCGTTAGGTCCGATCAGACCAACGATGCGCCCTGGTTCCACGTTGAGATCAAATCCGTTCAACGCCTGGGTGTCGCCGTACGATTTGCTGAGACCGCTTGCCTGAATGAGGCTCATGTGGAGCTTCCGGAGTTGTCGGCGAGGAGCGTCGCTGCATCGAGTCCCAATGCTGCGATGGTGATGAGGATTTCCGGCCATTGCTCGGTGATGAATCGGTCACGTTCCTGATCGAGCGCCTGTTGTTGGGCACCGGGGCAGACGAACATGCCGAGCCCGCGACGTTTTTCGAGTAGTTGTGCATCCACCAACATCTGATAAGCCTTTGACACGGTAATGGGATTAATTCGTTCCTGGGCGGCGACCTGGCGCACGGATGGCACGGCTTCCCCTTCCGGCAGAAGCCCCCGCACGATTTGCCGCAACACGAGGTCCTTCAGCTGAAGATAAATGGGTTGGTGATCGTTCCAGTCGCTCATTGGGGCTACCGAAAGGGCCGACTCCGTGATGTACATGGCTGAGTTGGTGTTATACATTACTACAACACCAATAGGCAAGTAATTATTTTTTGAGCCCGGGCAACTCTGCTATGCCCGTTATTCAGGGGGCACTGCCTGAGGAAGATCAGGTAGCGGACAGGTCTTCTGGCGAATCTGTTAGCCCTGGTTGGCAATCTGCAGCGCAAAACCAACCAGTAGAGGCAGCGTGGCAAACGAAATCAGGGTGGAAAGCAGGATCACCGCCGCCACTTTTTCGGGATTACGGTTAAAACGCTCGGCGAAGATGAAGTTGAACACGGCCACCGGCATCGCCGCCTGGAGGAACACCACCCCCGCGATCGTGCCGTTCAGATCAAACGCCCATATGGCGAATAGACCGGTCGCTAACCCGAACCCCAGTCGAGCGAGGGCAATCACCATATTTTGTCTGAGGTCCACCAGATGGAGACGAGCGAGCGCCGTGCCGAGCATGAGCAACATGGCAGGAATGACCAGCCCACCCAGAATCTCCGTTGTGGAAGCGATCCAGACCGGCACCGTGAACGCTGTCCCACGCACGATGAAGACCAGCAGCACAGCCCAGATGATCGGTTGTTTGAGAAGCTGAGATGGGTGGAAAAAGCCCGAAGAGATTCCCATGCCGAGGGTGTACTGGGACACGGAGTTCACGAAAAAATACGAGATGCCAAGTGCGAGCCCGGGCTCGCCGAATGCGAGTAGTACCAGCGGCAGTCCCATGTTGCCGGTGTTGGGATGGATCAGCGCCGGCAGGTAGGTGTTAACGGGTAAGTGGGTCAGCTTGAGCAATAACCAGCCCAACACGAGACAGCTGCCGATGATGCTGACACTTGCCAGCACCATCTGTGCAAAGGTTCTCAGATCGATGTCGATACTGGTGAGCGTCGAGAACACGAGGCAAGGAGTCCCCACCATCATCACGAGATTACCGATGGTTTCGTTGTCGAAGCTCAGACCCCGCCGAATCCACAGGTAGCCGATACCGGTGACGATGAACACCGGCGCGATGACGGTGGCAATTTGCTCGAACAACATGCAGCTTGAGGCCGCGAGAGTGATGGCGACGACCCGCATTCTATACCGGAGTCATGAACCCGCATTTGGGCGCTCAAGGTGCAAAGCCGGTAGAATCTCTCGCCTTTCGAGAACAGGTTCAATGGGTGAAAGAGCGTACCTGGCAGCGCCCGGTGATGCTGTTGATTTTGATGTCGGTTGCCATGCCGGTGGCGTTCAGCGCCTGGTCGGCGCTGCTGAACAATTTTGTCGTGGAGCGGGCCGCTTTCACCGGGATTGAAATCGGCATCCTGCAGAGCTTGCGGGAAGTGCCGGGTTTTCTCGCTTTTACGACGGTTTTTGTGCTGTTGATTCTCAAGGAACAGACGTTTGCCGTGTTGGCGCTCGCGCTCCTTGGTCTCGGGGTTGCGATGACGGGCGTTTTCCCGTTCGAATACGGCCTGTATTTCACCACGGTATTGATGTCCATCGGATTTCACTACTTCGAAGCGGTAAAACAGTCTCTGGCCTTACAGTGGCTCTCGAAAGCTGAGGCGCCGCGAGTCCTCGGCAAGCTCATTTCGGTGGCGGCGATCACTTCGTTGGTTGTTTATGCCATTTTGTGGTTGCTGCTGGAGCTTTTCGATATCGACTACCTCTGGATCTTCGTGCTGGCCGGTGGGGGGTGTCTGGCGCTTGCGCTTTTCATGTGGCTGGGATTCCCCCATTTCGAGTCCCCGATCAAGCAGCACACCCATCTGGTGTTGCGCAAAAGGTATTGGCTCTACTACGGATTGATCTTCTTTTCCGGAGCGCGTCGGCAGATTTTCATGGTGTTCGCTGCTTTTCTGATGGTAGAAAAGTTCGGTTACAGCGCGGCTCAGGTGACCTTGCTTTTTCTCATCAACTACGCGTTCAACTGGCTTTTTGCCGAACGCATTGGTGCGCTGATTGGCCGAATTGGCGAACGAACCGCGCTCTCTCTGGAATATGTCGGTCTGATTCTGGTATTCACCGGGTACGCGTTCGTCACGAACGCCTATCTCGCCGCTGGCCTGTACGTAATCGACCATATGTTCTTCGCCCTTGCGATTGCGATCAGCACCTACTTCCAGAAGATCGCCGATCAAGCCGATATGGCAAGTTCCGCCGGTGTGTCGTTCACCATCAACCACATCGCGGCCGTCGTGGTTCCCGCGGCGCTCGGTCTGGTCTGGATTCATTCTCATTCGGTTGTCTTTCTCATCGGCACTGGATTTGCCGTTTGCTCGCTGGTATTGGCCCAGAACGTTCCCGAGAAACCCGCTGCCGGCAACGAAGTAAACTGGGGTTACCGCTCGCTGAAGGCGGCCCTGCCCACCAGAGGAAACTGAATGACCCTACTCAAATCCATTCAACTCGGAAGAAACAGCGGCCTGCTCGTCTCCGAGTTGTGTCTCGGTACGATGAACTTCGGGCTGCCCGGGCGCGGTCATCAGGGTGATTGGACACTCGGTGAAGACGAAGCACGGCCTATTTTTGCAGCGGCATTCGAGCATGGACTGTTCTATTTCGACTGTGCCGACGTATACGGCATCGGCGCTTGTGAGGAGGTGGTTGGCAGTCTGCTGAAGTCGCTTGCGCGCCGCGATGAGTATGTGCTTGCAACGAAAATCAGCATGCCCATGGGAGCCGGCGCGAATCAGAGAGGCTTGTCGCGCAAACACGTGATGGAAGGGGTGGATGCGTCGCTGAAACGGCTTGGCCACGACTACGTCGATCACCTGGTGATTCATCGGCATCCTCACGGGGTACCCGGGCATGTTGAGGTGCCTATCGAGGAAACCCTCGAAGCCCTGCACGATGTTGTCAAAGCCGGTAAGGTTCTCTACCTCGGCGCTTCGTCCATGTACGCGTGGCAGTTTGCCGAGTTGCAACTGACCGCGGAGCGACACGGCTGGACTCGGTTCATTTCAATGCAGAACCACTACAACCTCATTTACCGGGAAGAGGAGCGGGAGATGAACCGGTATTGCGCGAAAACGGGCGTCGCGCTGACGCCCTGGTCGCCGCTTGCCCGGGGGATTCTTACCGGAACTTATCAAGGTGGGTTCGACGGGGGTTCCACAAAACGTTCTCAAGGCAATGACAGGATTCGCACCGAAAGCCTTTATCGGGGCAACATGGATTTCAAGATTGCCGAGCGTGTTGGTGAGGTCGCCGAGAAATACGGGAAGTCGGCCGCGCAGATATCGGTGGCCTGGCTCATGAACAAACCGGAGGTCGCGGCGCCGATCGTCGGGGTGTCCCGGGTTGAACAGTTGGAGCAACTCATCGAGGCGGCGGATATCGTTCTCGAAACCGAGGACGTCGCTTATTTAGAGGAATTATACGAGCCGCTGGAAAATCTGCTCTCTATCGGTTATTCCTGATCGTGCTAGTGCCGGGCTTAAGATGGTGGCTGATTAAGCTCGATCACGTTACCGGAAGGGTCTTCACAAATAACCTGTTTGCCGCCAACCCCATCCAGAATGTCGTTTCTGAATTTTACACCGTTGGCTTTGAGCTTGGTAACGACGGATTCGAGATCGTCGAATGTCATGACGAATCTATTCCAACCGCCTCCTGGGCTGGGTATCGTGCCGTCCAACATCGGTTTGGAAGCCGATGCTTTTGGTCCCGAAACCAACAGGGTCAGGTCGCCATGTGTCAAGATGGCTATTGCCGGCCCGAACTGCTGTTTGATTTCGAAGCCCAAGTTTGAAACGTAGAAGGCAACGGCCTCCTCCACGTCATTCACGATATATCTTAATCTCATCGCGTCTCTGCCCCTTGTCCGCGGTAACCATGGCGGCTGAAATCAAGCAGTTCAACGTTTATCTCCCGATCACGCTGACCGTCGGACTCAAGCATACACCGTGCGCTGGAAGCGGCGCAGCAGCCAGAGTAGGGCGGCGCCCGGAATGAGGAAGCCTGGAATGACCAGCCACCACTCCGCTTGGTTTTCTGAGGCGCTCCAGAACAGCCGCATAGGGTAATAAAGTGGCATGGGCACACTGCCGATCCACTGCCAGGGTGTGGGAACGAAAAATAACAAGGTAGGCAGGCCGCTCCAGATCTGCACTGGCTTCAACAGCATCAGCGCCTGCACTTTGTTCTTGATGTAGATCGCGTAGATGAGGGCAACCAGAGGAACACCAAGCGAGGCGAGGGTGGCCGACACCAGGATCACGAATAGAGAGACTGAAACCAATCCCGCGAAGTACACGCCGATGGTTGTCAAAACGACGTTGAGTCCCATTGCCACCAACAGCCGATAACCCAAGAAACTTCTGAGCGACAAGGGACTTGCCTGTAGCGCCAGCAGTGTCCCCTCGTCGCGCTCCTCGATAAAAAGAATACCGATGACGAAGCCAAGCATTACCGGCTGGCCAGCGATAATGACGCTCGCGACGATGAGGCCGTAATAAGGCTCGAGGACGACCCATTGGGCCACGAGTTCCGCGGCAAAGGGAGCCAGCCAACGTAGCCCCAGACAGGCAAGCGGTAAGACAAACGCCATGATACTCAGCAGAAATCCGTCGCGCCAGATCAGTCTCAGATCGTTGGGTGCAAGTACTCCCATGGCTCTGATGACGTGGGTGTTCACGAGGCGGTTTCCCCCCGGACGACGTAGCGTTCTATAGCTCGTGACGCCCAGAACATTGCGGCAGCTACGGCCACCAGACCGTACGCAAACGCGTAGACCAGTTGGAGTGTGTCCACTTCCATGAAGGCGGCCTTTGCGAGAAGCAGCGGTGGCATGGAAGGCCATAGGTAGAACAAGGGGCTTTCCGAGAGATTGAGATACCAGATGAGCGGCAGATCAAACGAAACGGAGGCGAGTATCGCCGGAAGGAGGAAGTGCGTAATCGAGCGATAGCGCACGCCAATGGCGACACCAACCGCGATGCCCATGCTTGCGCGCATTGCCACTGCAATCACCAGCCAGCCAATAGAAAAGCCGATGCCATAAGCGATGACTGCGATGATTGCACTCTCTATCAGCGCCAGCACGGTCAGCGTGATCAGTTTGGAAGCCAGATACTCCGAGGGGCGAAGCGGTGAGACCAGCACGACATCCAGCGTACCTTCACCGCGCTCGAGCAGCAATAACACCCCAACCAGAAACACGGTTGTCAGGCTCACGCTACCGAGCACCACCAGCGGCATGAAAAAGTGCAGTTGTTCAGGGGTGAACACGGCGCTCAACGCGAACGCCAGTGCAAAAGCCGCAACTGCAATGATCAGATATACCTTGTTGCGCGCCTGGAGCAGCGAATCGAGTCGAATGGTGTTGAACAGGCGATTCATTCGAGCTCTCTACCAGTTACGCGAATGAAGATGTTCTCGAGTGACGTTTCCTGGGTGTGGATTGTCTGCAGTGAAGGCTCGCGCAACACGTTCTGAAATTCTTCGTTTTCAGCCAGGCCCGCCAACGGGAAGTCGCGCACCTCGAGCGTTCCGTCGACACCGTACTCTACCCGCACACGTTTCTCTCCGTAACGGACCTTGAGTTCGCGTGGCGCGTCGATCAGCGCGATCTGCCCATCCACCAGGAACGCAACGCGGTCACAGATCTCGTCAGCCGTCGCCATGTCGTGGGTGGTGAGGAAAACCGTAGCGCCTCGATCACGATGTTTGAGAATCAGATCTTTGATGCGTCGTGCGCTGAGCGGGTCGAGCCCCGTGGTGGGTTCGTCCAGGAACAGCAACCGTGGACGACACAGGATCGAGCGGGCAAAACTCAAGCGAACGCGCATCCCCTTTGAGAAGCGTTCGACGCGGTTGTCGGCATGTTCGAGCAGATCCACCTGCTCCAGCAGTTCATCCACGTCCTCGGTTTTTTCCCGATACAGCGAAGCGAAGTAGTTCAGATTTTCGCGTGCCGTCAGGCGGCCGTAGTGAACGGGAAGTTCGAAGCCGACACCAACCTGCTCATACAGATCCGAACCCCACTCGCGTACCTCGCGACCGAGGATGTTGACGTTGCCCTGGTAGTCGCGCAGCAAACCCGTGAGCACCTTCTGCGTCGTGCTCTTGCCAGCTCCGTTAGGGCCTAAGAACCCGAAGATCTCACCGTCGTCGACCGAGAATTCCAAATCTTTCACGGCGGGTTCGCCGGAACCGGCGTAGGTGAAGACCAGTCCGTTTACTTCGATCATGGTTCAGATAATACCAAACTGAAGTAACCCTCGGTTAGACGATAAGTTCGAAGGTGTTGTTCGCGACCACCGCGCCGTTGATCATCAACTCGGCCTTGCGCAGACCCGGGTACAGGGTGCGTGTTGTGATGGGTTTGAACGGTTGGCTTTTGCTCACTTCAATCGACTCCCCTGTGCGCATTTCCAGATTCTTGATGGCAAATACCTTCGTAGAGTAAGAGCCATTCGCCTTCAGAAAGTGAATGCACAACGAAATCAGCAACTTCTGCTGAGCCGAGGACTGCACGGTACACCGGAATTCATATTTCCCCCCGACGCGTACTACCTTTGTCGCAACGACATTTGCGATCTTAACTTGGGGTGAATCGGTAAAACCCAGCAGAGCATCGGGATGGCCCTGTTTGGTCAACGTTCTGAGTGCATGACGAGTCACGGATTGCAACTCGTTAGCCTGTTGAAGTTTTTCTTTTTGCCACTTTCTCAGGGCGCGAATGACGAGTGGGGCGTTTTGTTTGGAGATGTCGTTGAGCGTGTTGGCGACTGAGCGGGTGACGTAGCGGGTCGGGTCGGCATGTAAGGTGTCGAGCACCTTGATGATCTGTGCGAGGGGAAGCGTGACTCGCGCCGCCCATGGCAATAGCGGCCGAATACCTTCCGATGCAAAGCGACGAACGGGGTAGTTGGAATCAACGGAACATTCGTCGATGAAAGCCATCGTCTCGTTGGGAAAAAGTTGCAGGAAAGCTCGAATGGCGCTTTCCGCCGAACACCGCTTGGTGGATTCCCGTAAAAAGTTCAGCGAGGTTGCGAGGTGCTCGGAAGTACATCCATGTTTTGCCACCTACTCACCCGGCACCTGCCAGATGTACTTGCCGAAATCGTCGTCGTTGAGATCCCGGTCGAGAGGGGCGGGCAACGCGGCTTCGAGAAGGGCCACAGCAATCGGAAAGCCCTCCGGCGGGTGAGTGTCGAGCGTGGTTGCGAGCCAGGCAATACGCTGCTTCAGCTGCAATTCGGGAAAACGGGCGAGCACCTGCTGCTGGAACGATTTGTGTTCGAAATTCGAGGCTTTCGCGTGAATGTTGTCCGCGAGCTGGGCAACCGACTGTTTATTGAACAGCTCGTCTTTTAACGAAAACGTTGGTTTGGCCTTGATCGCCATGGCTGATTGCCTTTACCTGCTGGGTGAACGAATCGTCATTTGTCAATACGCTGTATTGACACCAACCCGGCTGCCATTACCATAGGGAAGTGGCGAAAACAGAACAACTGCAGATTCGAGTGACCGCGGCCGAAAAAGCGCAGATCAAAGCGCGCGCGCGGCAGGCCAATGAGGACGTTTCGGGTTGGGTGTTGAAACAGTTGCTTCCAACGGCCGAAGTTCGCTTCCAGGCGTTTTGCGAGACGCTGGTGACTTCGCTCACCCCCCGTCCTGACGGACTTGCCGAGGTGGGTGATTTCCTGGCGGGCATCAATGCAGAAACCTTGCTCCAAGCCGTAGCACAGCCGCCACGAGTGGACCTCGAACCGTTTGAGGCCAACTACCTGGCAGCCATGATCGAACAGAACTGCGTTGCCAAAGAGACCGACCTGCCGGTTTGGCTCGCTGACATCGAACCGCTGCCGAATCCATGGTTTTCCTCATCGCTTGCAAGCTCACGTTTGCGCCTGCTGACCCATTCCCCACCCGCCTTTCGCAGCCGCAACCTGTTTATCGATACCATCCTTTGGGAGTCGCCCTAGTGCCACATTTACCTGAAGACAGCGTTCTCGTACTCCTCGAACGCCTCAATGCCGAACTCGCAAACAAAGGCGTCAAAGGCGATTTGTTTTTGCTCGGCGGTGCGGTGATCTGCCTGGTTTTCGAGGCAGGTGAATCCTCTGGCGAGTCGGATGACTTCTTCCAACCCACTCGCGTCGTTCGCGCGGCGGCTAAACGAGTTGCGGTCCTGTTGGGTTACCCGGAAAACTGGTTGAATGATGCGGTCATGGCCTACCTCGGCAACAAAGGTGAATTTCACTCGTATCTGTGCCGATCCAATTTGCGAGTGTCGAGGGCAAGCCCCGAGTATTTACTTGCCATGAAGTGTCTCGCGATGTGGGCCGGTGAAGAATTCCATGACGAACGAGATGTAGGGTTTCTGCTGCGTTATCTCAATCTTGAAAACTACGCTTCGGCAATCGACATCATCACGCGCTATTACCCCCCCGAAAGATTGCCTCAGAAAACTCTCGATGCCCTGGGGGAGATGTTGCAGAATCCGCGTTAAAACCACCCATACCACGGATCCACATGAAACCGCTCTCTCACATCCGGGTTCTCGACCTCACCCATGCACGCGCGGGTCCCGTGGCTGTGCGTCTGCTCACCGATTGGGGTGCGGACGTCATCAAGGTCGAACAACCACCGGCGCGTGCGGGAGGCGCGCTCACCGGCGCGCGACGAGGGCCCGATGAGCAGAATCTGCATCGGAACAAACGTGGTTTGACGATCAATCTGAAGGACGCCCAAGGCCACGAGATATTCATGACGCTCGCTGAACGAGCGGATGTGGTCGTGGAAAACTTCAAGGCAGAGGTCAAACACCGATTGAAGGTTGACTACCAATCCGTCAAAGCGGTGAACCCGGCGATTATCTACGCGAGCATCTCGGGTTTCGGCCAGGACGGGCCATACAGCGACCGGGCCGGCGTGGATCAAATTATTCAGGGCATGAGCGGGTTGATGTCGGTTACCGGAGAGCCCGGCAAAGGTCCGATGCGTGTGGGGATTGCCATCAGCGATACGTCCGCTGGTATGTTTCTAGGGCAGGGTATTCTCCTCGCACTGTTACATCGGGAGCGTACGGGCGAAGGTCAGTGGGTACACACCTCACTACTCGAGTCCATGATGTCGAAGCTCGATTTTCAGGGCGCTCGTTATACGATGAACGGCGAGATTCCCGATCAACAGGGAAACAATCATCCTACCCAAGCGGCGATGGGTGCATTTCGTTCCAAGGACGGCCTTGCCAACATTGCCGCCTCGAGCCCGAGATTGTGGGAGCGTTTCTGCAGTGCGCTGGATGCTTCTACTTTATTTGATAACTCGGATTACAGCTCGCCAGGAAAAAGAAGGGAGCGCAAAACACAGCTCAACGCCGACATCAGCGCAGTTACCGAGGCATATACCACCGCAGAACTCGTAGAGAAGTTAAACGATGCCGGAGTACCCTGTGGTCCGATCAACAATATCGGCGAGGGATTTGAAGACCCGCAGGTGAAACATCTCGAAATGGTGAAACCCGCGCCCCACCCGGAACTCGACGATCTTCATCTCGTGCGCTCGCCCATCAACCTGTCTCTATTTCCGGAAGAACCCAGGTTTCGCAACGCCGCCCCCGACCCCGGCGCCGATTGCGACCCCGGTGCGGATCCTTTCTTCCTCAGAAAGGTTCCCGATGCCGGCATCTTCCACCGCCATCGCCGCCGCCGCCATCCCGAGCTGGATAAAAAAGCCGACCCGGCGCTGCTCTTTCGGGGTCATCCAGTCATCGGGATTGAAAGTGCCGTTCTTGCCGTCGCCAAAAGGAACCTCGCCAATCACCTGGCAGGATATTCCGGTGGCGTCAAAGCGGGTGAAGGGGCCAAGACCCGATTCCCCCGCGATCAGGCGCTTCCAGCTTTCTTCAACCCCCGAGGCCAGTGGTGTGACCATTCCCATTCCAGTGACAACGACACGTCTCATAGCTTGCGGTCCCCTTCCAAGATGTTCTATATAGGCGACTTTTGCGGCTTTTCAAAAAACAAATTGTCCTGGAGCACATTAACTCCAAATCAAACAGACAGCCCGCCCGATAGCTGGCTGCCTGTGATAAAAAAACAGAAACCGGCTGTTAAGAGGCCGATTTGATAAATTCGATGGCGTCTTTAACGGTCTGGATTTTTTCTGCCGCATCATCCGGGATTTCGATACCGAATTCCTCTTCAAACGCCATCACCAGCTCAACCGTATCCAGGCTGTCGGCCCCCAAATCGTCAATAAAACTGGCGCTTTCGGTGACTTTGTCTTCGTCGACACCGAGGTGTTCCACGACAATTTTCTTAACGCTAGCTGCAATATCAGTCATCTGTTAATCCTCGTCCTTGTTTCTGTTTTAAATCCTGCCCCTCAGGCAATTCGAATTTCGCCGCTTTCCTAGCATACAACGTGTTTGTTTGCCAAGCAGTCGAATGGTTTTTTTTAGCGCCCCCCCCGGGCATTGACCTCAAAACGTCTTATAACACCGCTTAGGGTCTGAACTCAATTACCAATGTTTTCCGCGGGACAGTCCTCGTCGCTAACCCGGTCCAGGCCCTAGATCATAGCCATGCCGCCGTTGATATGGAGCGTCTGGCCGGTGATATAGGAAGCTTCGTCCGATGCCAGATAAAGGACGCCGGCGGCAATTTCGTCAGGCGCTCCCATCCGCCCAAGCGGAATTTGGGCCACCAGTTTGGCCTTTTGGTCGTCGCTCAAGCCCTCGGTCATCGGACTGTCAATAAAACCCGGGGCGATGCAGTTAACCGTGATGCCGCGGCTCGCCACTTCCTGAGCCAGCGATTTGGAAAAGCCGATCAAGCCGGCTTTCGATGCGGCGTAGTTGGCCTGCCCCGGATTGCCGGTGACGCCAACAATGCTGGTGATCGAGATAATGCGCCCGAAACGCGCCTTCATCATTCCCCTCAAGCACGCCTTGGAGAGCCTGAAAGCAGCTTCCAGGTTAACCTTCAGGACATCTTGCCAGTCCTGCTCAGACATCCTGACAAGCAGGCTGTCACGGGCGATCCCGGCGTTGTTGACGAGGATATCCAGCCCGCCCAAACTTTCCTGCGCCTCAGCCGCCAGACGGTCAACGTCTTCCATCGAAGAAAGATTTGCGGGGATGGCGATGGCGCCAATTTCTTCCGCCAGGCCCTTGAGCCGTTCAATCCGGGTGCCGGAAATGGCTACGCTCGCGCCATTCTTTACCAGAGCCCTGGCGATCGCTTCCCCCAGAGCCCCGGTAGCGCCTGTTACAAGTGCTTTTTTGTCTTTTAAATCAAACATTTATAATTCTTTCTTAAACTTAAATATGGTTGTTTATAAAATAGTCCATGTCATCTGGAGATTCGATATTGGCAACGCCCAGCGAGGGGTCGATGCGCCTTCCCAGGCCCGAGAGAACCTTTCCGGCGCCACATTCCACCAGCTGGATAACTCCGATTTCTGAAAGCCTCAAGATCGATTCCCGCCAGCGCAC
>JACZXA010000115.1 GCA_022571865.1 Pseudomonadota bacterium | reverse complement strand
ATTGGGACGGGCGCGTGCTTTACAGCACGCGCAGTTTGCCTTGCAAACTGCCGAGCACCCGGAGGGAGCCCGCCCGCCTGCGAGGGCCGGTGTTTTGCTGCTATCGGCGACCGCAGTAGCTTGTTCACTGTTTCACGCAGGTGAGCTGAGCATAGTGCACGCCGTTGCCCCTCCCTATCGCGATCGTTCCCACTTCGACGCCCAGGACGTTTTGGAAGCGGGCATTCCCTCTCCGTCCGCGTTGACAGACGGTTGGTTGTACCGCGCATTGGCGACACTGCCGGGTGCCGTCCGAACCGATGAGTATGCAATGGCAATCGGGGGGGCGGTGCCGCGGCTATTGCGAGGCGCAAACCCGGTAGGAGCGTGGTCGCCGGACCGTCTGCCCGAACCAGACGATGATACGATGGCGCGTATCGTTTCGCTTTACGATCACGATGCGGTTTTGGGCCCGAAGTTGCGCACCATCATGAAAATGGAGTTCGTGCTGGGTGGCACCATGAACCAACCCGACAGAGGGCCTCGCAACAACGCGCTTGCCGGCGTCATCAAGGTCGCTGCTGAGTTTCTTCGTCATGAATCGGGACCTCGCGTCGCGGTGCTGGAAAGTGGTGGTTGGGATACGCATGCCCGTCAGGGTGACGCCGAAGGTCAGCTCGCCAACCGTTTTGCGAGCCTGGATGGTATTGTCGATCAGTTCAGATCCGATCTCGAGGATGCCTGGCGGCAGACGGTCCTGATCATGGTGACCGAGTTCGGACGTAGTGTTGCGATGAACGGCACACGCGGCTCAGATCATGGTGTGGCAGGTGCTGCGTTTATCATGGGCGGAGCGGTTGCCGGGGGTAGGGTGCTCACGGATTGGCCGGGGCTTAAAAAAGGTTCGCTGTATGAAGGCCGCGATCTCATGCCTACCATGGATGTTCGCGTGTTGTTCAAAACCGTACTCGTCGAGCATCTCGGCGCGGACGCTGGTGCGGTGGACGATTTCGTTTTTCCCGGAAGTGGGTTGACTGGATTGCAAGGCCTGATCAGGGTATAGAATACCTCCGATTAAGAATGAGGCTGCCTGGTCGAGCGGACATCAATACCGTCGTTCTTGCGACGGAAGTGTTGGAGCTCACCGTATCTAAACAATGAATCGTTCTGTAACCATCGCAGTTCTGGCGGCGTTCGCCCTCGCAGCAGCGCTCCTCGTTTATGCAACTGGCGGGCAAAGTACTCGTCTCGATTATTCACTCGAGCGTGTTTCCAGAGGGGATATCGAGAGTGTGGTGGTCACCACCGGAACGCTCGAAGCGCTCAATACGGTAATCGTGGGCTCCCAACTTTCGGGGCAGATTGCCAATCTGCATGCCGATTTCAACGACATTGTCGAGAAGAATCAACTCATTGCGCGCCTCGACCCGCGCACGTTCGAAGCACGCGTCGAGCAAAACCTGGCGGACGTAAAAGTCGCTCGAGCTTCCATTTTGCAACGCGAGGCGGATATTGTGCGCTGGCAGGCGATGCTCGCTCAGGCCGGGCGCGAACTGGCGCGGCGTGAAGCCTTGAAGGAAAAAGGTCATATTTCCGCATCCGAGCTGGATCGAGACCACACCACCGTTGAAACAGCCGATGCGCAACTAAGAATGGCTGAAGCGGCGTTGGCCAGCGCCGCCGCGGTCCTGGAGCAACGCCAGGCATCGCTCAGCCAATCGGAACTCGATCTCGAGCGAACTTACATTCGCTCCCCGGTTTCCGGAACGGTGATCAACCGAACAATCGAAGAGGGCCAGACGGTTGCCGCGAGCATGCAGGCGCCGGAGTTATTCCAGATTGCTCAGGACCTGCACCAGATGAAAGTTGAAGCGAGCGTCGATGAGGCGGACATCGGGCGGATCAGGGAAGGTATGGTGTGTCGTTTTTCGGTCGACGCCTATCCCGAGCGTCAGTTTCACGGGCGGGTTCAGCAGATCCGCAAGGCCCCGGACAAGGTGCAGAACGTTGTGACCTACCGGGTCATCATCACCGCAAACAACGATGATCTGGCACTTTTTCCAGGCATGACCGCAAACGTCGAAATCGTCTTGGGCAGTAAGAAGAACGTATTGCAGATTGCCAATGCAGCCCTGCGTTTTATCCCCAAAGGTACTGAACCCGTTGCCGGGTCCGGCGGCCAGACGGGAGGGTCACATGGCCCGCCGGGTGGGGGTCGTCCGGATGCCGTGTTCGATCGGATCAAGGAAACCATGGAGCTGAGTCGCGACCAGGAATCCAGGATTGATGAGTTGGCCGTCGAAATGCGAACAAAAATGCAAGCACTGGCTGGTGCCGGTGACCGAGGGGCAATGCGAGGCGCTTTTCAGCAGGCAAGACAGAACATGAACTCGAAAGTGCGCGCCGTATTGACACCACAACAGCGCAAGATATTTGATGAGATGATGCGAGATCGAACACCGAGGCGAGCGACGTCACGCGCAGCAACCGTTTACGTGTTGGAAGACGATGAGCCGATCAGGGTGTCAGTGCGCATTGGACTCGCAGACGACCAAGCTACGGAAGTCGTGAATGGTTTAAAGGAAGGCGACGCGGTTATCGTGCGTGCCTCACGTAAGCAAGGATGAAGACCAGCGAGCTGGTAGAATTTGAACGGGTAGGCAAGGTCTATCAGGTAGGCGATAGTGAAGTCCATGCCCTGGCAGAGGTGTCGATATCTATTGGTGTTGGCGACTTTATCTCGGTGATTGGTCCGTCAGGCTCGGGAAAATCGACGTTCATGAACTTGTGTGGCTGCCTGGATACGCCTTCTGAGGGTCGCGTGATGATCGACGGTGTCGATGTGGCTGGCATGACGGACGATGAACTGGCGGCGCTCAGAAATCAGAAGCTCGGTTTCGTATTTCAACAATTCAACCTGCTGCCGAGAACGACCTCGCTCGACAACGTCGCGCTGCCGCTTCTATATGCCGGAGTGAAGCGACGCGATCGTCATCATAAAGCCATGGAGGTTTTGAACCTCGTCGGATTGAGCGATCGAACGGATCACCATCCCGCCCAATTGTCGGGAGGGCAACAGCAGCGCGTAGCGATCGCCCGGGCACTGGTAAACGATCCTGTCTTGCTGTTGGCGGATGAACCCACCGGTGCCCTGGATACGCGAACGAGTGCTGAAATCATGATGTTGTTCCAGCAACTGAACGATAAAGGTATCAGCATCGTTCTGGTTACCCATGAACAAGACATTGCCTCCGCCGCGAGGCGTCGATTGACGTTTCGCGATGGCCGTGTGATCGAAGATAAACCCATCGAACAACTGCGCTTCCTGCAGCCGGATAGGAGTGTGAAGATCGCATGAATGTACTCGAATCGATGTTGGTAGCCATCATTGCGCTGCGCACCAACCTCATGCGCAGCCTCTTGACCATGTTGGGTATCATCATCGGTGTTGCGGCGGTCATTACGATGGTTGCAATGGGATCGGGCGCCCAGAAGGAAGTGGATCAGCAGATTGCCGCGCTCGGCACTAACCTGTTCATGGTGACGCGCGGTTACTCCAGGGATCACGGTGCGCGCAAGGCGGCTGGAACCAGGGTGCGTCTGACGGAAGACGACGCTCGCATGTTGAAAGAACAGATACCCGAAATCGTCGCCGCAGCGCCAACGATGCGGGGCAGTGTGCAGGCCGTCATCGGCAATACCAACTGGGCTACCACCGTCCAGGGCATCGACAACGACTACATCGTTGCCCGCAATTGGGTGGTGAGGGAAGGTCGAGAATTCGACCCGAGAGAAGTTCGAACCGGCGCCAAGGTCGTGTTGTTGGGCCATACCGTTGCCGAGGAGCTTTTTGGGGAGTCGAATGTAATTGGCCAGACAATTCGCTTGAACAACGTGCCATTTCGAATAACCGGGGTACTGAGCCAGAAAGGCCAGACGATGAATGGTCAGGATCAGGACGATGTGGTGATGGTGCCTCTGGCGACCGCTCGTGGGCGACTGATCGGGCACAGCCAGTCGGTCCCCAAGGCCGTACACGTCATTATGGTGAGTGTCGCGGAAGCCGGGATGATGGATGATGTGGAGCAGCAGATGACTCAACTGCTGCGGCAACGCCATCGCATTCGCGCGGATCAGGAAGACACTTTCAGGATTCGCAATATGTCCGAAATGGTGGAAACGCGCGCTGAAACATCGCGTGTGTTCAACATGCTGCTTGCGGCGGTCGCGAGTGTTTCTCTCGTTGTAGGCGGCATCGGCATCATGAATATCATGCTCGTGTCGGTAACCGAACGAACCCGGGAAATCGGTCTGCGTCGAGCGGTCGGAGCCAGATCGAGAGACATACTTACCCAGTTTCTGGTCGAGGCGGTAACCTTGTGCACCCTGGGTGGTGCCGTGGGGGTATTGCTGGCAGTCCTGATCTCATACGGGACGGCGGAAGTCACCGGCTGGCCGGTCGCTTTGCAATGGGAGGTGATTGTACTGGCGGTGGTGTTTTCCGCCGCCATTGGCGTGTTTTTTGGATTTTACCCGGCGCGAAAAGCGGCCAATCAGAATCCCATCGAGGCACTGCGCTACGAGTGACGGGTTGTTCTGAGGGCAACGTATAAGACACTTGAATAGCGTACCGGTATGACAACCCGTGGGAGATCAACATGAAATTCACTAAAGCATTGGCGGCGGTGTTATTGCTGTTGGCGGCAGCCGGCGTACTGGCAGCCCCGGCAGATCGCCCTTGTCGCGAAGACGTTCAGACATATTGTGTGGACGCAGTTGGGGATCGGCGCGCGATCGGTCAGTGTATCCGGGAGAATCTCGACAAAGTTTCCGAGCGGTGTCGAGCTGCCGTGGCCGAGCGGATGGAAGCGCGAAGGGCTGGTGGTGGAAGACGCGGTGCCCCGTCTGAAGACGGGGAATCGGCCGAAGATCAGTAGCCGGCCGTTGTCCAGGGTGGCGGCAGACTCATAACCCGGGTCCCGGGATAATTTTCGATCCGTCGGTAAATCGAGATAAGCGAAACCGAGTAAGGTCGTGGACCGCCGGGCGCCCCATCACCATGTCTGCCATCACTCGACCGGCACCCGGACCGATACCGAAGCCGTGTCCGCTGAAGCCGGTGGCGAGGAACAACCCCGGATAAGCCTCGACTTCGTCCATGACCGGCACGACGTCGGGTAATACATCGATCATACCCGCCCAGGCTTCCTGGAGGGCAATTCCCGCAAGCGATGGAAGATGTAAACTCATTTGTTCATGTATTTGCCGGATTGCGGTCTGGGACGGAGGAGGGTTCAGCACTCGACTTCGCTCGAAAGGGCTGATCTCGTCCGCATGCCATTTTCGCGTAGGGGTCAGCCGTTTCATGAGGCCGACACCCGAGCCGTTGCCGAATCGAAGCCGTAGATACTTGGTGCTCGCGAACAGGCTTGGCAGAAACGGGAAAAAGTAACGGAAACTGTCTGCGCCAACGAAGTGCTCGTTCAAGCCGCTTACCGATACCGTGTAACCCCCATCCATTCGTCTGCGAAAAGATATGTTGTTCGAGTATGCGTTGCCCGCAAAAAAGTCCGGCGCGGGCGCGGTTCTCGCGACAGTGCCGCGTATGGTGAGTTGCGGCAGTTTGATATTCAGATTGCCGGCAAAGAGAGACGACCAGGCGCCAGCGGCACACACGACGCTTGACGCACGAATCCGACCGGATTCGGTCACTACCCCGGATACTCGACCTGCCTCGAGGTCTATGGTTCGAACCGCGCAATTTTCGCGAATCAAACCCCCCACGCGTTGTACGGCGCGGGTAATACCGGGTACCGCCTTGAACGGTTCGGCGCGTCCGTCGCTGGCGGTATACATCCCGCCGTACCAGTGACCGGGATTGTCGCTAATCAGTTTGTCGACTTCGGTGCTACTTAATATTCGAGTATCGAGTTGGTGCTGTTTGGCGACGTCAAGCCATCGTTCGTACTCGGTGAGTTGTTCGTCATTGTCGGCAAGGTACAACACGCCTTCGCGGGTAAAGCCGAGGTCTTCGCCAGTGTCCTTGGAAAGTCCGGCCCAGGTGTTGACGCTGTCGATGACGATGGGTAGTTCTGCCGCGTCTCGCGACTGTTGCCGCACCCAGCCCCAGTTGCGACTCGACTGCTCGCCTGCGACCCGCCCTTTTTCGCAGACTAAAACGGACACACCGCTCTTACTGAGAAACCATGCGGTCGAAATGCCAATGATACCTGCTCCGATGATGACGACATCGACCTGACTGGGCAGTGGGTCCTGAAACTGGATTGGGCTTTTTTCGCTGAAGATCATGAAATGTTTTTACGGCTCAGTTCGACTCATCCAGCGTCAGTTTGACTTCCTCCAGGTCTTCGGGGAGCAACTCCTCGGTGAACTGTTCGAGGTACGGCAGGATGGACGTGGTTTCGAAAAACCGAGCCGCACATGCGACGTGGACAAAACCCGATGCGTTGAACATGCCTTCCTCGAAGAAGACGAGGGGAATACGCCATTGACCTTTGCTGATGACCTCACGGCACGAGCGGCACCGCGCCCGGCCGGCGGTTGCCTTTTCGACGCCGTTGATTTGCTCGACCCGGCGATGTTCAAGGCCGAATTCGATGCTCTTGAGCAGAGACTGCCTATCGCCGATGTCAGTTGCCGATTCCTGCAGTGTCTCATTGAGCGATTCGGGTCGTTTGAGCGCTGCACATCGCAGGTGGAACCAGAGCGTCATCTCGCCGTCGGCGAAAGGATTCGGCAATCGTTCGCCGAAACGCATCTCATCCTTGGCAATCGGCTTGCCACAACCGCGACATTTTGCGCGACCGCTGGCAGCGGGTTCTATCGTATGTGCCATATCTTGAGAGCGTCCGGGTTCACTAATGATTCAACCAACTCAAAGGAATATTGTCCTCGATCAGTTGCTTGATGCTGAAACAGTTGATGTCGTGCTCTGCGCCAACCTCCAAGGCTAACTCTGATTTGTCGTTGGTACGCGCAAATACCATTGTGTTTGGATATTTCTGTTTTAACCAGAGAGCGGTACGCAGGTTTTCATCGGCACGTCCCGTGCCGATGATCACCGTTGGCTCACCTTTCGACAGATCTATCGAGGCATTTATGTTCTGCCATACCTCAGGGTGGGCGATGTCTCCTTGAAAGACTTCCCGCCGATAATTTTCAGGCAATCGCCTTTGCTCATCGGCCACCAACACCCGGCGATTCGCATCGATGTCGATAATGCCGACGGTTGCGATTTCATCGGCAGCATATGTCTGTAGTTCTTCGAGCACCGTCTGCCCGAAGCGACCGAACCCGGCGATGACAACGACGTCCCGTGCTGCGGTTTTTCGAAAGTGTCCAATCAGGTGGTCGCGGACCAATCCTGCGGCCGCGAGGTTGTAGAGGTTGAAGGTCACAGACTTTTTCGCGACGGCAGTTTCCTGCATCGCCCGCATGAATCGGAGCCTGTGGCAATGAAGCACAATGTTTGATTTGAGCTGAGGAAACTGGCGTAAAATTTTGCTTGCGGCCTCATAAGATTGAAAGTCGTCTTCGCCGAGTAACACGACTCGTATAGCTCTGTCGAGCCGCAATGCACCGAGTAGAAAATCGTGGGTGATGTCGCCAGTAATCACGTTGACGTTGAAAATCTGACGTAGTTCTTGTTCGCGAACGAACTCGATTTTCTCATCGACGACTACGACGGATAAGTTCGGTGCGTGTTTCCGCAAGACGCGTAGATAGCTGGTGGTTAACCCTCCCGTGCCAACAATGACGACGTGGTCGTGCAATCGTTTTAGTTTCCATCGATTAGGCGACACCATCGTGACGACCGCTTCGATGACGGCTGACGCGGTGAGTGCAGGCGAGCCGAAATAGGCCAACCACAATGCCGTCCGACCGAGGAGCGACCCATCAATGGGTGTGCCGATGTCGAGACCGCCAACGACAAAAAGTCCAACGCTGTAATATGCCTTGGTGAGCCAATCGGAATGAATTACGTCCGGGCGCTCGGAGAGCGAGACGCCGGAGACCAGCCCACCGAACGCAAGCAGGAAAAGAACCAATGCCACTGGCCAGCGCCAGCTGATTGTTGCGCTTCCTAAAGATTCCTGTTCCATTGAGGATGCTGAGGTGGCCAGCGACGTATTGTAGGGTGTTGAGTCGCGAAGTCACGCGGGGCCCGCTGATTTCGAACCCGAGGCATTTCGAAAAAGGTCTAATTCGACGGTTCCGAAACCCGTTCTTTCACCGGTCTTGCTTTAGAATATGGGCGTACGAAACATATCAATCAGAACAACAATGAATAAGATGTTCATACCAGGGGTGACAATGAAGAATTCGGATTTTATGACGGGAATGACCCGGCAGCGGAAACCATTGGTAGGGACACTGGTCGCTGCAGTGCTGTTTGCCGCTTCCACGGTAGTAGCTGAACACCCCGGCACCAAGGACGGGCAGTGGCACTATCTGGGCGGAGATTCCGAACACACCCGCTATTCACCAGCGGATCAGATCGATGCTTCGAACTTCAACGATCTCGAGGAAGCCTGGGTGTGGGATGGAGCGAGTTTCAATGCTCGAAGCGGTCGTTCAACCCCGAGTTACATCGACGGTATTCTCTACACTGTTGCAGGACCCCGTCGGCACGTGGTGGCGATCGATCCAGAATCTGGTGAGACCTTGTGGTCCTATCGAGAACCGAATACTGCCCGTTGGGAGTATTCGATGCGCAAAGACTACGGTAAGGGGATCGCCTATTCGGAGATCAACGGCCGTGGCGTCATCTACATCGTTTCACCGGCGTTTTTCTTGACTGCGTTGGATGCGAAAACGGGTGCTCCTCTGGAAGGGTTTGGCGGGAAGATAGAAATAGATGGTTTCCCGGCTACCGGTGTTGTTGATCTGCTTGCCGATCTCGGTCACCCGTTTGATCCCTATGATGGCATCGATCTCGAAACGGGATACATAACCTCTTCTTCTCCGCCGATCGTGGTCAATGGCGTAATCGTGGTCGGTAACTCCGCCGAACAGGGATACAACCAGTCGCGTATCGAGAACATACCCGGAGACATCCTCGGCTACGATGCAAGGACAGGTAAGTTCCTGTGGAAATTCAACGTGCTTCCCGGCCCCGGAGAGTTCGGGCACGAAACATGGGAAAACGATGCCTGGGAGTGGACGGGAGACATTTCCTCCTGGGCGCCTTTGTCGGCCGATCAGGAACGGGGCATTGTTTATATTCCGACCAATGGCGCGACGCTGGATTTTTACGGTGGATTCCGCCCCGGCGATAATCTATTCAGTACCAGTTTGATCGCACTGGATGTAAAAACCGGTAAACGGGTGTGGCACTTCCAGATGGTGCACCACGATATCTGGAACTACGATACGCCAACCGCGCCCGTCTTGTTGGATGTGACGATGGATGGCAAATCCGTGCCGATCGTTGCGCAAGTCACCAAACAGGCTTTTGTTTATGCATTCAATCGAGAAACCGGTGAACCTCTGTGGCCAATCGTAGAAAAACCTGTGCCGGTCTCAAAAATTCCTGGCGAAAAGCTCGCTAAAACTCAGCCGTTTCCAACAAAACCAGCCCCGTACGACGGGCAGGGGCTGACCCATGATGACCTCATCGACTACACGCCGGAATTACGAGCGGCCGCAATCGAAATTCTCAAGGATTGGGAAATCGGACCGCTCTTCAACCCGCCGCTGCATCGCGATAACGACATGGGTAAGCGGGGAGCGCTGTGGTGTCCGGGGGATATCGGCGGTGTGAACATCGACGCGCCTGCCGCTGCGGATCCTGGAACCGGGGTTCTTTACGTGCCGTCTCGCCGCGCTTGCACGACGCGGATCATGGCGCCGGGCATCGAACGAGATGCGTTACTCGAGGCTCCTACCGGGACGACTGTTGCCGAATATGCGGTGCTGCGCGGTGCCGGTGTTAGAGGACCGGATAATCTACCGCTATTCAAGCCACCCTATAGTCGCATCACGGCAATTGATATGAATACCGGAGAACACCTCTGGTATGTGCCTGTGGGCGAAACACCCGCGCGGGTGCTGAACCATCCCGATCTGAAAGGTATGGATATCCCCAACACGGGAACTGGTTCTGCGCCGCCGATGACCGTCACCAAGTCGTTGTTGATGTACGCATCAACCGCAAGCGATGGCACGCCGCATCTGTTTGCTATCGATAAGACAACGGGGGAACAGGTTGGCAAAGTGGAAATGTCTGATCGGACCCGCTACGGCATGATGACTTACGTCCATGAGGGCAAACAGTACGTAATCCTGCAAACGGGCAGCAAACTCACGACGTTGGCACTACCTTGAACTGCTTGTTACGGTTTTGGCCACCTACGCAGATCGGGGCTGAGATATGACCAGTGCCCGGTACACGTTGGTAAAGTTGTCAGCGGCGATATTGACCATGCTGGTTGGTATCGGTTCGAGTGCGGAACCTAGAACGACGATCGATGCCGTGTATTCGAAACAACAAGCCAGGGGTGGCGAGCGACTCTACCAGGTACATTGCCTGGTCTGTCACGACAAAAAGTACTTTCAGCCCGTGCTCGAGGTCTGGAGCGGTCAATCGGTAGGCACTCTCCTGCAGATGATGAGCGCCACGATGCCCGAGTCGGATCCCGGTAGTCTGCGTGATAAAGAGTACGTGGACATACTGGCGTACATATTCTCACTCAGTAAGCTACCGGCTGGAGAAGAGCCGCTCGAAAACCGCGGCACTAAACTCGACGAGATGGTGATTGCGACCCCGTAAGTTGCTTCATCCAGTCGAATCTAGCGATTCGCCTCAACCGCGTTGATGTGTTCGACCCTCTCTGCTACCGATGGCTAGGGGGTGGTGCAGTGCGCTTAAGCGGATCGGCTCGCGGCTGCTTCCGGCAACTCGACTTTTTCCTGGCATACGGGAAACTCTACTACCTTCCAGTAGTTTTCAACCAACGTCACTGCCTTGACGAAACTGTTGCCCATATCCGATTTCAACATGTAACCGGCCACATTCAGATCGTATGCGTCGAACTTGTCTTCATCGTCGTTCGATGTGGTGAGCATGAAGACGATCGTGTCGTGCAGGTGTTTGTCGGCGCGGATCTTGCGTAGGAGTTCCAACCCCGTCATCCGTGGCATGTTGATGTCCAGGATTACCATGTTTGGCCGTTCCATGGCTTGCAGCGCTTCCCAACCTTCAACCCCGTCAGAGGCCAGTGTCACTGGGTTACCGATTTTCAGATTCTGCATCGCCCGCAGGAATGCCTTGGCGTCGATGTGGTCGTCTTCTACCAACAGAATATTTACTGTTTTGGAATTTTTCATGCTGCGTTCTTCCTTGAAGATTGCTGGTCATCTATTTCGCTCAACTTCCATTCGAACTTGAAAGCGGTCCCCGTCCCACCAGGCGCGGGTTCGAACCATATGCGGCCGCCCTGGCATTCGACGATTCGGCTCACGATGGCAAGTCCCATGCCGCTGCCTTCCAACTCATCTCGCGGTTTCAGGGTCTGAAACATTTCGAACACTCGTTTGGAATATTCTTCCGGTATGCCGGTTCCGTCGTCGATCACCGAAAAGAGGTAGTGGTCGTTTTTGAGTTCTGCTGTCACCGAGATGCGGCCACCGGGACCGGGATGGTGTTTGATCGCGTTGGAGATCAGATTTCGTAACACCTGCTCGAGCGGAACTGCGTAGATCGTCAACTCTCCCAGATCGATGCTGCTCTGCACCTGGAAATTTTCAGGTACATCCAACAATATGCAGATATCCTCGACGAGATCATTACAGTCGACGGTTGTTAGTTCGCCGACTTGTTTACCGGCGCGCGAGTAGGCGAGAAGGTCGTCTAGAAGGCGATTCAAGCGCTTGGTTCTTTGTTTCAGAAGGCCGATGTTTTCATGCACGTCCCCTACGGTGAATTCTGCAAGGTCATCTGACAACCAGCCAACCAGAACATCGATAGCTCTGAGGGGTGCTTTTAGATCGTGGGACGCAACATAGGCGAATTGTTCCAGATCTCGGTTTGAACGTTCTAGTTCGCGATGACTGGCGAGCAGGGCTTCCTCTGCTTCCTTTATATCGGTCAGATCGACGACAGTGGCACAGACCCCTAACACTTTGCCTGACTTGTTTCTCACGGGTTCATATACGTACTTGCAGTAACGCACAGGCATTCCTTCAACGGCCGATTCGCCTTCGCGAGATACATGGTGTCCTTTCATACATTCCAGAAATGCCTTGGTACCGTTATCGCGCTCTTTGTCGCTCAATACTTCGGTAACGGGTTGCCCGGTGGTTTGTTCGGTCGTTGAACGCGTGGCTCGGCAAAAGGATTTGTTGGCAAAATCCACATGGCCGTCCGCGGTGATGTACATCACCGGGAAGGGGATTGCGTCGACAATCATGCGAATCAGTTCCGATTCGCTCGGGCGAAGGTCATCGGCGGCAACCTCTTCGCAGTTGACGACACCACGGGCGCCCGTTCGCTCGCCGCTGGCAGGATCGAGGTGCCATTGTCCTTTCATGGTGATTGCGCGCCAGCTGTCGTTTCCATCTGTCACCCTGAAATTCAGGCGCAGACTATTGTGTGTCGGATGTGCAAAGTGTTGAGAGACGGCCGCTTTGTCCGCGGGATGAACCTGGTCGAGAAAATGTTCTGTTGTGAACCCGGGACATAGTTTCTCGCCGATCACATATTCCGCGGCTCTCGAATCAACAGAAAAAGTACGTTTCTCAACCGAATATGCCCACCGGCCAGACTCTGTTAAGTCCAGATAAAGCTGTATCTCGTCCTCGGCCTCTTTCCCGAGACTGCTCGGTGTATCAGACATGGCGAATTTGTCGTCGATTGAGCTGGTTCACGTCGTCGGAGCCACTGAAGCGTTGGTTCAATGTGCCGTGGGTAATCAGGGTGGCGAGGTCTTCGGGTTTTACCGCTGGGCTGAAGTAATAGCCCTGACCGCGGTGGCAGCCGTTGTCGATCAAAAATTGCAGCTGTTCTTCGGTTTCGATACCTTCACCGACGGTTTCCATATTCAGTCCGTCGGCTATGGACAGTATTGCGCGACAGATCGCCGTTCCGTGTTTACCAGAGCCGATGTCTTTTACGAACGATCTGTCGATTTTCAGAATGTCGATTGGAAATCGACGCAGGTAGTCGAGGCAGGAGTGTCCGGTGCCGAAGTCGTCGATTGCCAGGGTGAACCCCAGATCTTTCAGCTTCTGCAAGGACTTCTGGACAAATTGAACGTCCTCTATAAGGCAGCTTTCGGTGATTTCAATCTCAATGTGCTCGGGATTTACCCCGTAAGTGATCAGTAATCTCTTCAGGTCAGGGTAAAAGCTGGGCTGATGAATCTGACGCGGTGAGATGTTTATTGCCATGCGTGGGGGTGCTGCTGCGTCGGTCTGCCATACCAGGCTTTGCCTGAAGGCTTCCTCGATGACCCAGTTACCCACCTGGACTATCTGACCGCTTTCCTCGGCGATACCGATAAAGTCGTTTGGCATTACCAGGTTTTTCTGGGGATGATTCCACCGTATGAGAGCCTCCGCTCCATCCAGACGGCCGTCGTCAAGCCGAAGTTGCGGTTGATAGAGCAGTGAAAATTCCCGGTTATCCAGTGCACGCCGCAATTCCTGGGCAACTTCATGCTGGCGGACGATTTCGTCATGCATTTTCTCGTTGAAGAACTGATAACCGTTGCGGCCAGCCGATTTGGCCTGATACATCGCCATGTCTGCGTTCTTCACGAGGGTTTCGGGATCACCGTGATCTTTCGGATATATCGTGATGCCAACGCTTACCGTTATGTTGACGCTGCCCCCATCCAGTTCATAGGGTTCAGCCAGAACCTCGGTGAGCTTGCGGGCAACTGCTTCTGCTGCCTGAGTGTCGTTCATATTCTCCAACAGAATGGCGAATTCATCGCCGCCCATTCGAGCCACGATATCGCCATTGCGAACGGCGGCGCTGATGCGTTTTGCAACGGCGCACAGAAGCTTGTCGCCGAAGTAGTGGCCGAGCGTATCGTTTACACCTTTGAAGCGGTCAAGGTCGAGAAAGACGAGGCCAAGCAGAGTACCGTTGCGTTGTGCGCGACTCACCGCTTTGTTCAGATGCTCGACGAAAAAATTACGGTTGGGAATTTCGGTGAGTGAATCGTATGTGGCGAGAAATGTGAGACGGAGTTCGGTGCGTTTACGTTCGATCGCGTAGCGGATGGAGCGGAGTATTGTTGCGCCTTCTCCATCCCACTTTACCAGGTAGTCCTGAACTCCCTGGTTCAGAATTCCGATGGCATAGTCTTCGTTGTCCTCGCCGCTCAATATGACAATGGGAATTTTGGGACACGCGTCTTGAATCTTGCTCACGCTGACCTCACCGGTTGCATCCGGCAGGTTCAAGTCGAGCAGGATTACGTCGAATCTGGTGTCTTGCAAAAGCGCGAGCGCGTCATTCAGACATTGCGCATGCGTGATGTCAGGCTTGGATCCTTTGCTTCTGGCCAGGCAAGCCCTTAAGAATTTGGCGTCTGCCTGGTCATCTTCCACCAGTAATAGCTGTACTGTTTTCGAGGCCATTTCTCTGTCGCTTTCCGATACTCGCGCACGGTGTTCTGCACACCCGCTGATTTGTAAATAGACAGGTCGCTTGCTTCGGGCAGTATGTCATAGGGGTACGGGCGTCTATTGCTCAGAAACGCAAGGATGTGAACCATGTCCGGGCAGATAGTGCGCGATCACACTGATCCGGGTTTTTCTTGCTGGACAGCAAGGTCCAAGCCGTCTAGCGGCTCATTTTTCAACAGTTGCATATCGATCTGCCTCGGGTCGCGGAAAGGACTTAAACGTTTTGAGCCGCTGGTGCAGTGGCAAGCGCGCAAACGCCTGACAAGGGAAAGAATAGTTTTAGCTATTTAGTCGGCCCTGAAAAAGTCGATTTTGTGGGATTCATGGAGATATGGGCAACGAGCTTCGGATGAACATCGACTCGATCCGGCGGTAGCAAATCCTCAAGTGATTGAGGATGAGCCGCAGGTTCTGG
>JACZXA010000302.1 GCA_022571865.1 Pseudomonadota bacterium | reverse complement strand
GGTAATCGCGCGCGGCCTCACTCACCAGAGGTGCGGCGAATTCTTGTGCCAGGGCTTTCGCCAGCGTCGACTTGCCGGTCGATTCAGGACCGGTCAGGCAGACGATCAGGCTGCTTTCAGTTTCAGCGTTTGCTGCCATGCCCTCCACCCCATGAACGCCATTGCGAGATAGACAAAATAGAGCAGCGCGTAGGGTTCGATGCCCTTGTAGAGATAGATCACCGTGAGCATGACGTCGACAACGAGCCATACGATCCAGTTCTCGATGTACTTGCGCGCGGTCATCCACATCGCCGCAAAACTCATGGTGGTCGTGGCACTGTCCCAGTACGCGAGATCTGCGTCGGTTTGTGTGTCGAAGAACCACCCCATGAGCATCGTCGCGCTCGCAACAAGCACGATGAGGGTGAGACTGGTGTTGCGTGAAATTCTGCCGACGGGGAGGTTGTCACTTCCCGTTCGCTGTCCGCCATACACCCAGTAGTACCATCCATAGCCATTCATCAACACGTAATAACCGCTCAGCAACACGTCGGCATACAAACGCTGCTCGGTAAACACCACCACAGACGCGAACGCATAAATCAAGCCGATGGGAAACGTCCAGATGTTCTGTTTGATCAGCAGCCAGACACAGACGAGCCCTGAGACAAGACCCAACAGTTCGAGCGGGTCGATATTCAGCACAGGTCTGATTAGTTCGTTCACGGCCTTCCACTACGCGGCGCCAAAAAAAGCAAAACCAGGCGACATCAACACTCGAGTTGAGCCGCCTTGAGGTTGGCGCCTCAAGGGTGCCGGGAGAATGTCAGCTGTGCAAGTCCGCGGTCAGGGAGGGGAAATCGTCGGCAATCGGGGGAACGGGTGAGATATCGTTGCGGTCTTCAAGGCGCAGGCATTCATATTCCAGTTGGAACGGCACCAACTCGCCAATATTCAAACCCCAACGTTCGAATAACTCTTCGGTAAACGGAACGAATACTTTCATGTTGTAAGCTTTAAGAGTCCTTGCCTTGAAGCGATACGAAACGGTGAGCGGGTATTACAGACCTCTTGTCTGCAGGATGGATGCAGCAATACTGGAGTCACGCGTGGCCATCATGGAGAAACGATGGAATCAGGAGCGTGCGTGGTTCACGGAAAAAGTCGGTTATGGAGAAACCCGCGTCCACCCCCAAAAATGATCGTCACCATCGCCCAAAACTCTATAGAATCAGCATGACCGCAGCGCCGAACAGGTAACCGCCAACCATGGCAAAACGCATCGCAATCGTCGAGGACGATCCAGACCAACGGGCCAACTACACCGACGCCATCACCAAGAAAGGCTATCAGGTTTCAGCCTACGCCAGCCGCACCGAAGCCCTCGAAGGTTTCGATCGGGAGTTACCCGACCTCGTCATCCTGGATATTATTCTGGGCGAGGAAGTGGACGCAGGATTCCAACTCTGTCGCGACCTGCTCGCAAGGGCGCCATCACTGCCGGTGATTTTTCTGACCGAACGAATCAACGAGATCGACAAGATTTCGGGGTTGCGCCTCGGGGCGTGGGACTACCTGCCTAAACCCATCAGCCTCGAATACCTGGCGGAGCGGATTTCTTCGCTGCTGCGCATCAGCGAAGTTCGAGCAGAACATGCGGAGAAGGAAAGCCCGACCGCAAAACGGGTCGGCGACCTCATGCTGGATCAGGATGCGTTGCTGATTTCATGGAAAGGTCAACGCATCGATCTGTCAGGTACCGAGTTCCGCATGCTTGCCAAACTCGTGCGTATGCCGGGACACGCGGTGAGTTACGAGACGTTCATGAACGCAACCATGCAAAGCCTGGTGACCAACAACACCATCAACACTCATATGCGCAACATCCGCAAAAAATTCGAGAAAGTCGATGAAGATTTCTCCTCGATCAAAAGTGAGTACGGTTTCGGCTACCGCTGGTCGACAGATCAGTTGTAAAAGAGCCATCAGCGTCTGTAAAGGAGCCATCAGCGTCTGTAAAAGAGCCTTCGGCGTGCCGGTTTCACGCGGCTGTCGTTCAACGAGCCATAAACGACTGTTCGACATAGCTCGTTCTCGGTCAATAAAAGCAACCCCCATCCGCTACAATCGCGCGCGATGAGATTATTCAGACGCATTACCGGTCCGCGCCTCGGCACCAAGCTGATGTTGCTTGGCCTGACGCTGCTGATCATACCCTGGTTCAGCTACCGTCAACTCGTCGAGATGGAACGATTGCTGATCCGCGGTCAGTCGAACGCGCAACTCCTGACTGCCGAGGGCATCTCCACGCTCTTCAACGGACGCGAGGACCTGTTCGACGATCTACCGGTCACGATCGAAGATTACGAATCGCTGTTCGCGCACCCTTTGCAGGGCAACATCCGGCTCGACGGCAAGGTCGAAGACTGGGGTGAGGGGCTCGCCGACAAGTTTCTCTTTTTTGGCAGCGAAACCGGTGACATGGATGCCGATTTTTCGTTGCTGCTCGGAGAGCGCGGCGGGCAGCTTTACGTGTACATGAACATCATCGATGCCGACCATGTATACCGAGACCCCGAATATCTCCGGCTGGACAACGCCGATCATGTACGGCTCAGCTTCATTCGAGCCGACGGAGAGGACGGCCGCATCAGCCTGACCCTTCCGGAACCGGGAGTGGTGACCGCTTATCAGATGGATGCCGACTGGCGGTTCGCCGCGACCGGAACGCCGGACAACGCGATTCAGGGATATGCCGCGGCAACGGACGCCGGCTATCTATTGGAATTTCGCATGCCTCTGGATTACCTCGGCTCGTCGCGCGGTTTCGGTCTCGACGTGGTGGATGTGGACGACGCAGAGAATCGGGAGATCCGCACCACGACCAAGACGTTGCCCACCGCTGGCAAGGAAAGTTTCAATCTCGTCGTGCTGCGTTCGCCCGAGTTGTTGAACATCATTCAAGGTCTCGGCTATTCCGGCGCGCGCATCCTGGTGATCGACGCGCAAAACCGGGTTCGAGCAGAAACAGGCACGGTTCTGGACATCGACACTGTCACCAAGACACCCACGGGACCGGAAGCGGGTATGAACCTGCTCCGCTCCTGGTTCGAAGCCGTGCGACCCTTCATTCACCGACTCACCACCGGTGAAGAGTGGCAATCGGCCCGCAGCCAGCCTGAGGATGCCGAGTCGGCGGCGGACGCCGCGATCGCCGCCTCACTGTCTGGCGATCCGATCGTACTCAGACGCAGCATCAGCGAAACCACCGAAGTCATCATTGCCGCCCACCCGATAGTGTCCAGAGGTGCGGTCATCGGTACCGTGGTGGTCGAACAGAATATTGACGAGATATTGGCCTTCCAGCGCGAGGCGTTCGAAGAGATGATCCTGCTTTCCATCGCCAGTTTGATGGCCGTATTCACCGCGTTGCTCGCTTTTGCCGGGCGCCTCGCCTGGCGCATCCGTAATTTGCGTCGAGAAACGAGTGCGGCAATCGACGAATATGGCCGGCTGCAAGCCAGCGAGTTGCGCAACGAGATGAATGCAGGCGATGAGATCGGCGATCTCGCACGCACGGTTTCCAACATGCTGTCGAAGCTGCATCAGCACAACAACTTTCTGGAGAACATGCCCCGCACGCTTCGCCACGAGATCAACAATCCGTTGAACACACTCAGCACCTCCCTGCAGAACCTGGCGGAGGAGAACCCCGGCATTCAGGACAGCAAATACCTGGAAAGCGCCCAACGAGGGGTTACCCGCATCGGCGCCATCGTACAAAACCTGGCGGATGCGGCAAATCTGGAAGAGTCGCTCGAGGCGGAAGATATCGAGGTGATCGACATTCGGCAGCTACTGCAGAGTTA
>JACZXA010000301.1 GCA_022571865.1 Pseudomonadota bacterium | reverse complement strand
CTGGATTGGATCGATGAAACGGTTTCCATGTTGGATGGGGTGAGCGAACTTGTTAAATCCAGCCGGGCGAATACGAGTGATAGGGTTGCGGGTCTGGTTGAGGAAAATCGCCGTATCAACAGAGAACTTGCGCAGCTAAAGCAGAAGCTGGCGGCCTCTCATGGAACCGATCTTGCGAACGAGGCTGTCGTGGTTGATGGCGTTCATCTGTTGGCCGCCGAAATTGAAGGCGATTCCAAGGCGTTGTTGAGCACTCTTGATGCACTCAGGTCGGAACTGGGTTCGGCCGTCATCGTGTTGGGACAGGTGAGTAACGAGAAGGTGAGCCTCATAGCGGGGGTCTCTAACAATCTCACGGACCGTATAACGGCACCTGAGGTGCTCGATGTCATCAATCCACTCGTCGGTGCACGCGGGGGCGGCCGTCCGGATATGGCGAGAGCGGGCGGGGGTGACAAACCCCAGGAGCTACCTGCGGCCCTCGCCGCTGTGCAGCTTTGGCTGGCTGGGCGTCTTGCACGAGATGGCCAGGCATAACATGGCGCTGTATGTCCAGAAATACGGAGGTACGAGCGTCGGTAGTGCAGATCGCATCAAAGCGGTTGCGCAGAGAATCGGATCTTATCTGGATGATGGTCACCAGGTGGTGGTGGTCGTTTCGGCTATGAGCGGAGAAACGAATCGTTTAGTGGAACTCGCAAGGAGCATAGCGCAGGACCCTCAAGCTCGAGAATTAGACGTACTGCTCGCGTCCGGTGAGCAGGTGACGATCGCCCTGTTGAGCATGGCGCTGGCGGAACGGGGACATCCAGCAAGGTCTTACCTTGGGGACCAGGTACAGATTCAAACCGATGCCAACCACGGCAAAGCCAGAATAAAGAGCATCGACACAGATGCCATTCGAAGCGATTTGGAACGAGGTATCGTTCCGGTCATCGCAGGATTTCAAGGTGTGGATGACGATGGCAACTTGACGACCCTGGGCCGGGGTGGGTCAGATACCACTGCTGTTGCCGTAGCCGCCACGCTTAAAGTTGACGAGTGTCATATCTGTACGGACGTGGATGGTGTTTATACGGCAGATCCGCGTATTGTGGATAATGCCCGTCGTCTAGAACAAATCACCTTCGAGGAGATGTTGGAACTGGCAAGTCTGGGTTCGAAGGTTCTGACACCCCGATCGGTGCAATTTGCGGGGAAGTATAAGGTACCGCTTCGCGTCGTTTCGAGCTTCGAACCAGGTCCGGGCACGTTGATAACTATGGAGAGAAGTAGCATGGAGCAACCCGTCGTATCCGGCATAGCATACGCTCGCGATGAAGCCAAGATCACCATGTCTGGAGTGCCCGATGTTCCTGGCGTTGCTTCCAGAATATTGGGTCCGGTGGCACGGGTCCCAACCGAAGTAGACATGATTGTTCAGAATACCGGCGCGGATGGAACGACCGACTTCACCTTCACGGTAAAACGCGACGATTATCAACGCACCTTACAGTTGCTCGAAAAGGTCCGTGAGGAACTTGGCGCAAGAGAATTGAGCGGTGACAATAAAATTGCCAAAGTATCGGTGGTTGGTGTGGGCATGCGCTCCCACGCGGGAGTCGCCTCGAGGCTGTTTGACGCGTTGGCGGCTGAAAACATCAACATTCTCATGATTTCCACATCGGAAATTAAGATCTCTGTTGTTGTTGCGGAACGCTATTTGGAGCTTGCCGTACGCTGTATGCATAGCGAATTTGATCTGGGTCACGACGATGTAATTGAAGGTTGACCTGGGTTGCTTATCTGGCTCAGAGGATTACGCTTATATATTAGAGAAAAGGGAACTCTAACCAGGGATCGGTAAGATAGGAGACCTTCGATGTTGATTTTGACCCGTCGAGTAGGCGAGACACTGATGATCGGTGACGACATTACCGTTACGGTTCTTGGCGTCAAAGGCAACCAGGTCCGGGTAGGGGTCAGTGCGCCCAGAGAAATTGCCGTACATCGAGAAGAGATCTACGAGCGAATTCAGAAAGAGCGAAACGGCGACTCAGACTCCAAACCCCCTCCTGGTTCATAACGCCGTTGCTCTGTACACTTGCGCCCGAGGAGAGGTGGCCGAGTGGCTGAAGGCGCTCCCCTGCTAAGGGAGTATGGGGTAACTCATCGAGGGTTCGAATCCCTCCCTCTCCGCCAGTTTTATTAAGTTCAATAAAAACAATAGGTTACGGTCAATTTTTATTCCTGTGTGGGTCACGGTGTGTGGGTCGTTTTTGAGACCCGTATAGTTGACTTTCCGAACAACCTAGCAGGCAACCCGCGCTAACAGTCAGTTACATAGTAGGGCTACAAGCCCCAGCCCGTGTGCGTTTCGAGAACCTCCTGCCTACCTTCCCGCATTCTATGTAGAAAACTACGCTCGCAGTTCCGCTGCAGATGCGTTGCCTCGTAAAAAGTCGAAACATCGGTTAAGAAAATTCGAAGCCACACATACGTGCATCCGGCACGCGATTTCCCCCGTAGGGGTCCGTCAAATCGAGATGAGATCGGGTCGACCTGCATGACCCTCCAGCCGGGCACGCTATTAGTCACACAAGAGGGTACAGCCCGCGTTGTTACAAGCATCGCTACGGACATAGTGTTGTTTACTCTCCGCCTACGCAGGGTTTACATGGCGTCTAGCAGTATCGTGACCCACAACTGACCCACACCCACACCCACACCCACACGCTCCGGCTCGCTCAGTGGCGCAGGACTAGCGTTTGTCGTTGGGAGGCTCTAACCCGGGTGTTTGGGCGAGAGCATCGCACACCGGGTCTGAGAGCCGAGGCCGAGGCGGTCAATGAGCGCGACTATAGCCAATGACACAACGATACTGTGCACCTGAACGCCCCTGGCGCTATCTGTTTTTTTGTTTCAGGAGTCAAGCTGAAGTAGAGGATTAGGGAGTTTCGTAGCTGACAGTTAACTTCAAAGCAACTATCAACTCCAACTTGTTCAGACGGTGCTGGCGGACGACGGTTCCTACTACTGTCCCCCGGCGCTACAATTTGCTCTCCTGGCCGAGCGGATTGGTTTTATGGGCGTTGCGATCGCGAACCTAAGAGATTTCGAGGAGAAATTCGAGGAACGGAAGAACCGCAGCGACCGTTTCGGCTTCTTCCTGTTTGACGAACGGCCCAGTCAACGCGCTGTTGCGACCTTTGCGGACCAGCAGTTCCCATGGCTCGACCGGCTTGCTGCGGCTTCTAAGATGTTTTTCTTCGTATTTCTAAGGAACAACCCGGACTGGAACGATGACGTTGAGAACCCGGGTCTCGAAGTCGCGAACATGTTCGACATCCGCGCCAATCAACTCCCGGGTATCGTCCTGTTCACATTGGACGCTCAGCGTGACGGCGTGAAGAAGGCCTCCTACCTGCCGCTGAAGGCTGCACTGTTCGAGGCCGACCCGCAGCAAGTAGAAGATGTGCTCGCCGATTTCTTTTACGTCATCCAGGGGTGTCGGAAAAAGACAAACGATTCGGAGAAGCTGCTCACATGCATCAATAAGGAAGTGAATGGCATCATTCGTGGCGAAGCAGCACGACCGATAAAGGCGTACTTCTGGCAAGTGATGGGAAACCTTCGGCACCTGCCGGTTAAACTCATCGAGACCGTCACCACCGCTGCCGTTACCGCAGCTGCGCGGCAAGGCATGCCTCTCGGGTAGTTGCGACCTCCCTCTTATGCGCGTACCGCTCTGCACGGCAGATGGATTGACCACGGATGATCGAGAGCACGTTAAAGCGCTCGAGAAAGAAAACAAAGAGCTGCGCCGCGCTAACGAAATATTGAAACCAGCCTAGGCTTTTTTCGCCGCAGCGGC
>JACZXA010000300.1 GCA_022571865.1 Pseudomonadota bacterium | reverse complement strand
GGGTGCGCGCAGGGCAACGTTTATTTCGTCGGCACCCGCACTGACGTATTCCATGATGCGATCGACTGCTGAGGCGGGTGTGCACAACAATGCTCCGCTGGAAATGCGATCGGCGTTATCACCCCAGTCTTCGCGCAACTGATCGCGCTGACGATCGAGATCTTTCGCATCCAGGCTCAAGTTGAACATGACGTTGGCCGCCCGCTTCAAGGAACTCGGGTCGCGTTGTTCGTCTTCGCACCAGTGATTCAACACCTCGTTGACGCGCGCGAATTCCTGGGGCGACAAATAGGCTGCGTTCCAGCCGTCTGCATAGTCGGCAACGATTTTGAGGGTTCGCTTTTCACCGACACCGCCGATCCAGAGTGGCAGACGGTCTTGTACCGGTTTCGGCAGGCAGCTCGCGTCATCGGCAAGAAAGTGTTTGCCGGAAAACGATGTGCGGTCTTCGGTGAGCATGCTGCGGATGATCTGCGTGGCCTCTTCGAGCATGTCCAGCCGCGTGCCGATGTCTGGAAATGAATATCCGTAGGCGGTCGCCTCCCAGATGTGCCAACCTGCACCGAGACCGAGTTCGAAACGTCCTCCCGTGATGTGATCCAAGGTGGTTGCGGCTTTCGCGAGCAGTGCCGGATTGCGATAACCAACGTAGAACACCAGGCAGCCGATTCGCGCGTTTTGAGTTTCTGCCGCCAGCGCGCCGAGTGTGGTCAGTGCCTCAAAATGAGGCTCTGTGCCGCCCTTGGGAGGCGCTTCGTAAAAATGGTCCCAGGTCGATATCCAGTCGACGCCACTGCTGTCGAGTTTACGCCATAGCGCGCGCATCGTATCCATGGTCATGTTCTGCTGCCCGACATGTACGCCTAGAGATAGGCTCATAACTGCTCCAACTTCGTGTCAATGTAACAACTTCCGAGCGTGGCGTTCCACTACTTGAGTTGGTGGAAGTTTTCCGCCATGTTTGCCCCTGGTAACCGCGGTCAACGTCCGCGCAAGCAGCGCGAAAACAGTCCGCGCAATTCGCCCAGAGACGCTTGCGTAATCCACGCAGAGACGTTTGCGGGATTCGCAGGGAGCATACATGAGCGATGGTTTGTAAGGGAAGGTGAACGCGGAGCCGATGTGCGGAGGATTGTTCGATGCCGTTTATCACTGCTAATAACATCGATATCTATTACGAGCTTGGCGGACGCGGACCGCGCTTGTTATTCATCAGCGGAACCGGGGGTGACCTGCGCAACAAACCGAACGTGTTCGCAAGCCCGCTGACTGGCAGCTTCCAGGTGTTGAGCTACGATCAGCGCGGCCTGGGTCAGACGGACAAACCGGCCCGCGACTATACGATGGCGGACTATGCCGACGATGCGGCACATCTTCTCGATGAACTCGGCTGGGGTGCGCTACCCGTGATGGGCGTGTCGTTCGGTGGGATGGTTGCTCAGGAACTGGCGTTACGCTACCCGGACAAGGTGACCCGGCTGGTATTGGCCTGCACAAGTTCCGGTGGGGTCGGTGGTGCGTCCTTTCCCTTGCAGGACCTAGCCGATCTGGACCCGCTTGCGGGGATCGAAAGGCGGCTCGTGCTCGCCGATAATCGGCGCACGGATGAGTGGCGTGCCGCAAATCCCGACCGCTGGGGTGTGTTGCTCGATATGGCCCGCAAAGCCCGGCGAGACGATATCGATCTCGAGGGTGCAACCCGCCAGATTCAAGCGAGGGCGGATCACGATACGTGGGACCGTTTGCCTTCGATCGATACGCCCACGCTGGTGGTGGGTGGCGAGTTCGACGGGATTGCGCCGCCGGACAATCTCCGGGCGTTGCAGGGTCGGATTCAGGCCTCGGAATTGCGTTTTTTTGACGGTGGCCATCTTTTCTTGATTCAGGACAAGACGGCCTATCCATATATAATTCAATGGCTTAAAGAAAATCGCTAACCCTTTTTCGGTCATTGGTCAGATCTCTTACACCGGTTATCGGTCTCTGTCTGGCGAGTTTCAGGTGATCTGCTATAACTTACCTTGAGAACTGTGGCGACAATCCCACAGCCAGTTTTGAAGCGTCCCGGCGACAAACTCCCCCTCCCCAATCCCCGTCGCCGGGGCTCTTTTTACTTCTGGTGAAGGCTCTTTATTCCGCTGAAGGCTCTAGTCCACGCTTTCGGTCACGAGTATGCCCCGTGCGATCAACCATCGGATGATCCAGAAGTACCCCAGATGAAGCACGATGACAGTTGCGAATGCATAACCGACAGCACTTCGGGCTCCACTCCCGGCGAGGTAGACGAGGAAAAGAACGCTCAAGGATCGCAAGCTGATCCGGGTAATGGAACGGGCGACATCGGTATCGTCGATTAGCGAATAGACAGCAGCGAGGACCCAGATAGCGACTGGAAGGCCTGCGAGGAAAATGAAGATGAAGTGTAAAAAAGCGATCATTCCACGATCTCCACCCGGCCGTCACTCGCGAACACTCTCAAGCGTTGGCCGTTGCGAATACGGTTGGTACACCCTTCGACGTCCACCACGCAGGGAACCTGATACTCCCGTGCAACTGTGCCGGCGTGTGAGAGGTAACTTCCGACTTCCACGACAATCGCCCCCGCAATGGGAAACAAAGGAGTCCATGCAGGGTCCGTATAAGGTGCCACGAGAATTTCCCCGGGCTCCAGATCGGCATCGAGGGTGGGGTCGAATATCAACCGGGCAATGCCTTCTGCGTAGCCGGGGCAAGCACACGCGCCTGAAAGTACAGATTCGTCTTGTTCGGGTGGCTTTGCAGGTAGATCGATGTTGATAGTTGCGGGGGGTAGATTACGTGAGGCACGCAAGTGGCGCCTGCGCCGTTCCCGGATAAGTGCTTCTGCCGTGGGCCAGTCGATAACGTCGCGCTCGAGTTCCTGGACTTCATCCCAGGTCAGGAAAAAGATGTCGTCTGCACACCGTAGCTGTCTCGCTTGGATCATCTTGGCTTCTAGTTGCTTCAGCTTGTGGCGAGCTATGTCGAAGGACATTGTGTGGTAATAACGAGTGTTCTCACGCAATGTGACATAGAATCGGATTCGATTGATAAAATAGTCGAGTATCCGCCGCTGCCAGCGTTTAGGTACTGCCTGATGCAGTTCGTCCAATGCTGCGAGTCTCAATCCATGAGCATCCGGCTGATCGGAGACCGCCACTTTAGATAGTCGGCCCTGAAAAAGTCGATTTTGTGGGATTCATGGAGATATGGGCAACGAGCTTCGGATGAACATCGACTCGATCCGGCGGTAGCAAATCCTCAAGTGATTGAGGATGAGCCGCAGGTTCTGGCCAGCACCGCACAGGATCACGTTGATAGCATCCCCTTCGGCTCCTTTGAGGTAGTTACGACCCAGCAAGCCATCGTTTTTCATGTGTCCGATAATCGGTTCGATGGCATTGCGTCGTTTGAGCTCTCGACGGATAGCTTGGGTAACTCCGCGTTTCTGCCGGGCCTTGTAAACCTCAACGTCGGTTACCTCGTGACCTCGATATCCCAGGTCAACATAACATCGTTCCGGTCGTTGTCCGGTCAACCGCTCTACCTGCTCCAATGCGATGCTGAGCGTGTGACCATCGTATGGATTGCCTGGCAGTGATTGTGCCCCCACCACTAGATTGGAACGGTTGGTGGTGGTAATGCTGACTTTGACACCAAACTCGTAGCGCTTGGGCACTTTGCCTTTGGCAATACATTCCACTTCCGCAGCGTGCAACGCATACAGTTTGTTCTTGTCGTGGCGTTGCTGATCCAGCAACCGTTTCGTCAAAGCCATCGGTTCACGGAAGGCGTCTTGTACCGATGCCGGTTGCTCGGGTAGTCGACGCTCAAGGTCCCGGTAAACGCGCCCCAACACGGTTTTTAACTTCGAAATGGTGCGCCGTTGCCGCTTCATT
>JACZXA010000114.1 GCA_022571865.1 Pseudomonadota bacterium | reverse complement strand
ACCTTGAGTCGATCGGAGGTGCCATGATCGTTTTGGCGACCGCCCCCTCGCGCCACTTTCCTGGGCAGAGCGACTCAAGCGGGTCTTCAAATCGATATTGAGCTGTGTCCCAAGTGCGGCGTCGGTTGCGCGTCATCGCAGCGATCACCGAGGCAAACGCGATCCAGAAGATCCTCGACCACGTCCACCAGCAACAGGCGCCTCCCCGGCTGCCGCCCAGCCGGGTATACGGACCCATCACCACTGAGATCCAATTCGACGTTTCTTAACACACCCCCATTATGACAAGTAGGTAGAGGCCTGGGCGATTTAGCCGGGCCTGTTGCTCGTCATTCTCTCAATCCGGCTCAATTAGCCTTAGTGCACTTATCCCAGATAGTAGCGTCTATAGCGAACCAGGAGATAAATGCAAAGTAGGTGCACAACGATGCCCACCGCGAAAATGACCAAGGGCACATTGCCCATATTGCCCGTATCAAAAAAGGGCGGCGCTATATAAAACAGCTGCCACGCCACCGTAAAGTCATTGAGCCCGATCACCTGCCATACGATCCCGATGGTCCATACAGCGAGCCCCCGAACCCGCCACAGCAGGCCCGCTACTATCAGGGCCGTAATGCCTACAAATACGTCACCTGTGAAAGCAACGATCCAGAACTCCGGACCGGTCTCTCCGAGATTTGGAATCCCCCTCAATGCGAAGGTCCGAAAGACCATCAGCGCTGACAAGACAATGACCACCCAAAGACCAATCGGACGAGTTGCGCCCCTTTCGGTTGGCGTTTCTATGTTTGAAGCTGTTACCTGTGACATCATATTCTCCTCTGTAAATTTTCGGCGGTTTTTTAGCCTGTTTTGGGCCTCTGAACCGTCAAACGACAATCACGCGCGGCTCTGCGTTTTAGTTTTGCTCTAGTTCGCTTCGCGCCAATCTGAGGTCTAGGAAGCACGGCGATAACCATCGAATTATGGCAGCCCATCTCCCCCTCCCAGATGGTTGATGTCCTACTAGAGCTGCGGCTTTTAATCCGCTGGTCCGAGGTTGAAGGTGGAAAGTAGGATGATCGCGATTACGATTAACACCCAAGCCATACGAGTGGAGAAGTGGTTGCTGAATTTCTGGAACATAGGTTTCTCCAAAAGCAGGCACCCGCTGCTCGCCTCCCTTCCTGGCGTGTTGTCAGCGTCGGTCAGCGCCCTTGGTTCGCAGGTCGGGGTCCCGTAGCTTCCCGCGCCGCATGACCGGGTGTTTATTCCGTAGCTGGTGAAACCAGTTCGTGTGTTCAGTTCACAGCGAGTGCTTTGTGGAAGCTAATCCTGTTTCACCCTGGATGCTACGAATTAATGGGCATCAGAAGCGGAGCGGCTAAGGTCATTCCGATATAACCCTCATAGTTCAGGATGGGCATAAGACCCCTCCTGAGCGCTCCTGTACGCCCGTACAGCGCTGTTTGTTGGGGTGGGTGACCTTTCAGCGGGCTTAAAATTGGCGATAAACTGGTAGGTACTCTTCATAGGATGGCACCCGCCGAGCGTGCACAATGTACATCTTGGGGCCGTAGCTCAGTTGGGAGAGCGCGACGTTCGCAATGTCGAGGCCGGGGGTTCGATTCCCCCCGGCTCCACATTTACTCGGCTGTGCTGGATGAGTACAAACGGCCAACAGCAGACCAATACCAATACCCCCGCGAACAGAGACCCGGCTGCCTATTAAATCTTCAAGCGGTATCCCAGGCGCGCAACGCCTACGCCTAGACTTCAACCTCGACGTTGTCCCCTATAACGCGAACTTTGTAGCAGGTGACAGCATCTTCGGCCGGATCTTGAGTGACTTCACCCGATTTGATATTAAAGTGAGCACTATGCCAGGGACATTCGACTTCCTCTCCGAGGATAATACCGTCGCTCAACGGACCACCCTCGTGTGTGCACTCGTCGTCAATCGCATAGAACTCGCCTCCCAAATTGAATAGGGCGATCTCCTTGCCCTCCACTTGAACACATTTAGCCGATTGATCAGGTATTTCAGCCAATTTCGCTACCGGTAGGAACCTAGACATATTGATCTACCTGCGCACCGCAGGGCATTTGCTCGCAAAGTCTCTGGAGACGCAAGTATAGCCCTGCCTACCTTCAGCAGCACGCCTATAGCGAGTTTGGCACCGAGGCGCTCGATGCCGCGCCAGACCGGCCGTCCACCTAACGAGCATCCACAGGCCGGTCAGGGCACTTTGCGGCTCTAGCACAGGCAATTCTGAGGATCTGCTATGGAAGAAGGCTCGATCAACGCCAACGATATAGATATATCCCGCACCGCAACAAAAAGCGGCCCCTTAAATCCAGTTCGTTTTCATGCCTGAACGGCCATGAGCGGAACTATTTCTTTCGATACTGACTAACTTTTTTTATCACTTTCTAGTCAACGATTTCCAGCGACGCAATGCTAGGCAACCGCGCAATAATACGTAGGGGTCCTCCTCCACTGCCTCCTTTAATCTTCATCGGAAGCGCAACGACAAACGCACCAGTTAGGGGCAGCTTGTCCATATTCGCTACATTTTCGAAAGCGGGTATGTTCGAAGACATTAACGTCACATGACTTTCGAAAAGCTTTGATTGGCCGAAGTCGATGCTTGCACTATCTATTCCTACTGACTTGATGACACGTTCTTCTACAAGCCACTGGGCGTCGTCCGGATCGAGCCCTGGGAAGTGCAGTGCCTCAACGCCAGCTTGGCCACGTTCTGCTGTGCCTAGGTAATTCTTCGCGTCTGGCCAGTAACGTCCGTAGCCAGTTCGAATCAGTACGATTGAATCGTCCGGAATACGACCGTGTGCTTGTTCCCAGTCTGTCATGTCCGCCACTGTTACCTGGTAATCGCGATTCTGAAAGGTCTTCGCTGAGACGTCGATTACAACGGCATTACCGATCAACACAGACAGGGGGATTTCGTCGACGGTCATGCGCCCTTGTGCGAAGTGGATTGGAGCATCTATATGTGTGCCGCCATGTTCGGCGGCCGAGAAGCTATAGGCTGAATAGTAATAACCCCCCTCGGTAATACCCTCCGATTCGGTGAGCAGCGTGAACGGCATTGCGGTAGGCCAGAATACCGAGTCATCGGAGAGCGAATAGGTCAAATCTACCCAGCTACCTTGTTCGTTAACGGCAAAAGCTGTTTGCAAGAATAACGGGACCATCAAAATTTGTATGGTGAATTTCTTTTTCACGCAGAGACTCCGACAATGTGTGGATGGTTAGACAAGCTCGAGTTCGCAGATTAAAAGCATCGGTTAGGATTCCCAATTTTGAACAAGCGGACATCAAAAATCCAAGAATATTGGATGAAAATGGCCAACAAGAGACAATGGCCGAAGTGACGGGGCATAAATTCTTAAGAACCCAGCAGTGTGCCAAGCCAGCGTTCGACGAAAGCAGCACCCAGCCAAGATCCGATGCCAAGTGATGCATACAGGGCGAAGCGAACCACCGTCGGTGAGTCGAACATCCAGGTGCTCACTTGCTCGACCTGCTGCTTGTAGATGATCAGGTCGGCGCGTGGTGCCCAGTCCTCATCACCTGCGACCCTTGCCTCATTCTCGCGGTGGATGGCGGCGCGTATGCGTGCTAGTTCATTGATTTTTCGGCTCGGATCCGGCGCTGGAGCGGAATCAGGGGGATCAGGAATAACGCAACCGCCCATGAGCCGCTAAGCATCACCCCAATCATGGAATTATTGGGGTCGGCATCGAATATCAGCAACAGCGACAGTATCGCCTGGCGATTGGAGACGGTGCGATGGGGTTCTGGAGTGCATTGGAAGAAATCTATCCAAAGACGCGAGAACAACGCTGCTGGATGCACAAGACGATGAAGCAAAGGGGTCATATACGAATCGGTACAAGTGGTTGAATGCCGCTGTGTGGCAGCCGTCACAGCCCCCGGTAAAGGCTCATTGCGAGAGCTGATCACTTCTGAAGATCCTCTTGTGCTCATTCATCGACAAGAGAAGCGTATGTATTCGATATGTTGGTGGATGTATGTCTGTGAACTGCGTCACAAACCGGAGTCACCGCGGTGATAGATTACCTGCATCCGAGTTTGTTATAGAGGTATCGGATGAAACTGACAAGCTACATGTGTAACACGTTATCCGCTGGGATCGTCGGCGTCATCGTATTAGCATCCTATTTCTGGGAAAGAGACGATCGCGACCTGGGCGATGTGCAGGACCACTTCGCGCAAGAAACCGCAAGCGAAATCAGACAGAGTCAGTTACCGAAAACCGCGAGCGCCCTGAATCTAAGGTCCGCTGAAAAACCGAAGAGTTATCTCGTTCAGGCAACCAGTCTGGAAACCGCCCGTGGCCTGATTCAAGAGGTAGGTGGTGAAGTCACCGCAGACCTCAATATCATCAGGGCCGTCGCCGCATTGTTAACGGACCGCCAGTTGCAGGTCCTCAAAGCGCAGCATCCGGCCGCACGTGTCTGGGTAGATGGAGAGCTAACGGCATCCGGAAAACCAAAACGCGGCAAGAAGGCAAAACCACCGGTCGAGCCTAAGCAACAGGACGATCCGGTGCAACAGGAACCGACGATCCCGCCCACGGGTAGCTCGTCTGTCGAAACACATTTTCCTTCGCTCGTTCAGGCTGATGAATTACATGAGATGGGCATTGACGGGCGCGGTGTGACGATTGCCGTTATCGATACCGGCCTTTGGACAGAGCCTGATGAGATTTCTCGCACTGCATACGGTGAAATACGCGTCTTTGCTCGTTGTAGTGTGCTTTCAAGCAAGTCCAAAGATAACTGTACGGGCAAAGATAACAGCAAAAAAGGAGATGACGAAAACGGCCACGGCACTCACGTGGTGTCGGTGATCGCGAGCAGCGAGAAAAGCAAGTCTGGGTTGTACCAGGGTGTGGCACCCGGCGCCGGTATTGTTGCGGTGCGTGCGTTCGACAAAAACGGCAATGGCAAATACAAGGATGTCATCAAAGCCATAGACTGGATTTACAGCAACCGCAAGAAATACGACATACGAGTGCTCAATCTGTCGCTCAGCGGCACACCCCGCTCCCACTACTGGGATGATCCACTCAATCAGGCAGTTATGGCCGCTTGGCAGGCTGGTATCGTCGTGGTGGCGGCCGCTGGCAACACTGGACCGGATGCGATGACTGTAGGGGTGCCCGGTAACGTGCCCTACATTGTGACCGTGGGTGCCATGACAGATAACTTCACACCCGACGATGCCAGCGATGATGAGCTTGCGAGCTTTTCATCCGCGGGCCCCACATATGATGGGTTTGTTAAGCCCGAGATCGTGGCACCCGGAGGTCATTTGCTAGGTAGAGTCCCAAAGCGTAGTGAGATCGCGCTCGAGCATCCAGAGTTTCTGGATGCCGAAGAAAAATACTTCATGATGTCGGGCACCTCGCAAGCTGCCGCTGTGGTCAGTGGAGTGGTGGCACTGATGCTGCAAGTTGACCCCAACCTAACGCCTGACCAGGTGAAGTGTCGTTTGATGTCCACGGCTAAACCGGCGATGACCAATGACGGGCTTGCTGCTTACAGCATTTTTCAGCAAGGGGCAGGGTTGGTCTCGGCTCGAGGGGCTGCCTACGGGAGCAGCTCGGACTGTGCGAATCAGGGTCTGGACATCGCCAAAGATCTGCAGGGTCAACAACACTACGGTGGACCTGCCAACCAAGATGACGAAGGCAGTTTCTATATCATGGATGGCAGCGGCGACGCTGCCGAGGCCAGCGCCTACCTCTGGAGCGACGGCTACCTCTGGAGCGACGGCTACCTCTGGAGCGATGGCTATCTCTGGAGTGACGGCTATCTCTGGAGTGATGGTTATCTCTGGAGTGATGGTTATCTCTGGAGTGATGGTTATCTCTGGAGTGATGGCGCGCTGACCACAGCTGACGCACAGACAACCGTCGGCATAAATGTATGGGTTAATCAGGAATAACAACTCATGTCCGGAATAAAGGGATTTATACTTTCCGTGATGGTCGTTGCGGGCTTGCAGGCGTTTCCTGTGATGGCTGCGCAGCAGCCGATGTTCTTCAAACATCTTTCCTTGCAGGACGGCTTGTCCCAAAACACTGTCATGAGCATCCTGCAGGATTCCCAGGGATTCATCTGGCTGGGCACAGAAAACGGTTTGAATCGCTATGACGGTTATTCCATCAAACGTTATCTACGAGATCGCGAAACCACAAAAGGTCTCGCCAGCGATTTCATCCGGAGCATCGTTGAAGATTCGAACAAGGATTTATGGCTTGCGACGGACGGTGGAGGAGTCGCACGCTGGAACCGGCAAACAGATACTTTTGATGTTTTTCGCCATGATCCTGAGGATCTGAACAGCCTCGCGAGTGACTCTGCACGTGCCGTGGTGGCGGGGTCTGACGGCCGAATCTGGATTGGCTTCGGCAACGCTGGACTCGATATGTTGGATCCGGTAACGGGCGAGGTGATGCATTATCGCCACGACGTCGAGGATCGCAGGAGTTTGTCGAGCGACACGGTGTATGCGCTGCTCGTGGACAGAGTCGGCCATCTGTGGGTGGGTACCGATGCTGGTCTGAACCGTTTTAATCCTAACAGTGGCAATTTCACTCGTTACAACTATAACAGCGACGACCCATATTCATTGAGCAGCGATCGTGTACGATCATTGTATGAAGGCCGCCAGGGTAGCCTGTGGGTTGGCACGCTAGGTGGTGGTCTCAATCGGTTTCTTCGATCGAGTGGGCGTTTTACTCACTACCGCCACAACCCGAGTGATGCGAAAAGTCTGTCAGACGATAATGTTCGAGCGATATTCGAAGACGACACAAATCGATTGTGGGTCGGTACGTCAAACGGGCTGAATTTGTTCAACCGTCAATCAATGTCCTTTTCGACTTATCACCATGACAGGCGACCGGGAAGTCTAAGCGAAAACTACGTAATGTCGATTCACCAGGATCGTGGCGGTCTCCTCTGGGTAGGCACTCGAGCTTCCGGCGTGAATGTGTGGAATCCTCGCAGTTGGTCGCTCGGTCATTACAGTGCCGATTGGTTGGATGATACGAACGTAACGTCGTTCTCTTCCGAAGAAAACACGCTATGGGTAGGCACCCTCGATCACGGAGTCACCCAGCTGCAAGACGGTGTTGTCGTGAATACCTATCGGGCACCCGATCTTACGGAGGACCGAGTGATGTCCCTCTTGCTGGATCGGCAGCGAAGATTATGGGTCGGCACGATGGCCGGTGGGCTCAACCGGCTCGATCTGGCTACCGGCGAAATTGTCCAATATCGCCATGACAAACAGAATCTTCACAGCTTGGGCTCGGACGGCGTAATGAGTCTTCACGAAGACCGGGCAGGTGTAGTTTGGGTTGGCACGTTTGGCGGAGGCATAAACCGCTACGATCCAAATTCAGACGGTTTCACGCGTTACGAAACTGATCCTGAATTGCCTAACGGTCTCACTAGTCCGCGCGCAACAGCAATTGTAGATGATCTGGATGGGTTCATTTGGGTTGGTACTGATAACGGGCTCAATCGTCTGGACCCAACTACTGGAACCATCATTCAGATACGTCATGATCCGGAAGATCCAACAAGCCTTGGAGCAAACAAAGTCTACGCTTTGCACGTAGATAACGCGGGAACCCTGTGGGTGGGGACTGCCGGTGGAGGTTTGAGTCAGCTACTTGAGTCAGGTGCTCCGCAACAACATCAGTTCAAAAACTACTCTCAGTCGCAAGGACTTCCGAGCAATGTTGTGTACAGTGTCTACTCGGATGCTCAAGGTCAACTCTGGCTTTCCACGAACAATGGGATAGCTCGGCGTGACCCATCGACGGGTACTTTCAAAACCTTTCACAAAGCACACGGTTTGCAAGGAAATGAATTTAATTTCGGTGCCCATCATGAAAACTCTCAGGGTGTTCTGTTCTTTGGAGGAGCGAACGGATTCAATGCTATTTCGCCTAGCAAACTCAAAGAAAGTAGCAACCCACCTCAGTTGGTGCTGACGAATATTGAAACCCTCAATCAACCGGCATTAACAACCCTACCCCCCTCACAAGTACGTGAAATAGAAATCAGCCATAAAGACAAATTACTGACGTTCGAGTTCTCCGCTCTAGACTTTACCTCTCCGGCTCAGAATCAATATCAGTATGTTCTGGAAGGGTTCGATTCCACCTGGACATCGCCGGGTCCATCAAGGCGTGCCACGTACACCAACCTCGATCCAGGATCGTATGTTTTCCGGGTCAAGGCAGCAAACAGTGACGGTGTCTGGAACGAAGAAGGGATCGCCGTCTCGGTGAATGTTCTACCCGCTCCATGGCAGACATTGTGGGCTTATGCAGCTTATGCACTAGCGGTGATAATTTTTCTGGCGATACTGGCTCGATTACAATGGCTCAAACAACTTCGAGAAAAGCAATACCAAGATCGGCTTTACAAGCTGGCTTATATCGACACGTTAACTGGCGTTCCAAACCGCCATCTTTTTATCAAACATTTGAAGGAAGCGATTGACGAAGCTGAATCGGAAAACGAAAAGATCGCTCTGCTTTACATCGACCTTGGTCATTTCAAACGCATCAACGAGACGCTAGGACATCGTGCCGGAGATGCCATACTCAAGCTGGTAACAAAGCGCCTCACTGAGGTAATGAGTGAAATCTCTTCCTACGCAGAACTCAATCTCGCCAGAATCGGGGGTCACGAGTTTGTGGTAACTATCTCGAAATTCGGCGACCAGGCCAGAATTATCCATCTAGCTGAACGAATCTTGGATGCATTGTCGAAACCATTTCACCACGAACGTTACGAACTGGTTGTTACGCCGAGCATTGGTGTATCGGTGTTCCCCCAGGACGGCAAAGACGTCTCTTCGCTGCTAAAGAATGCAGACACTGCAATGTACGAAGCAAAAACATCGGGACGCAACGATTACAAAACATACTCTCCGACCATGAACGCAAAAGCTCTGGAGAATCTCGCCTTGGAAAAGGATCTGCGTCATGCACTCGAAGAGGACCAATTGAACATCGTCTATCAGCCAAAAGTCGATTTACGGACGATGAAGGTTGTGTCTGCCGAAGCGTTACTGCGATGGACCCATCCGGAGCGAGGAGATGTTTCACCCGCCAGGTTTATTTCGATTGCTGAGCAAAGCGGTCTGATACTTGATATTGATAGTTGGGTCACTTCGACTGTTTGCAATCAACTGAGTGCCTGGCAGCATTCAGGCGTCAAGATTGTGCCGGTTGCGATCAATTTGTCGGGGTATGAGTTCGCGCGCGGGGACGAACTGATTGCGATGCTGATAAACTCATTGGGCAAAGCAGATATCGACCCACACTACTTGCAGTTAGAGATAACCGAAGGGGTTCTGATGAACGATGCTGACGCGGCACGCGCTTTGCTTGCTCGCTTGAAAGTCATCGGATTCGACGTGGCTATAGACGATTTCGGTACGGGGTATTCCTCGTTGAGCTACCTCAAAGGGTTTTCTCTTGCTGCACTCAAGATTGATCGTTCTTTTGTAGTGGACGTAGAGGATAACTCGGCAGATCAAGCGATCTGTTCTGCAATTATTTCGATGACACACGGTCTCGGGCTTCATGTGATCGCGGAAGGCGTCGAAACACCAGCACAGCTCGACTTCCTTAGAAAGGAAGGCTGCGATCTAATCCAGGGTTATCTGGTTGGCAAACCAGCCTCTGCCGATGAGTTTCCTGCTCTGCTGTCCAACAGCGACGGAGTGAACTTTGTGTTGGCACAAAGTAGTCGAAACAAACGCCTTGAATCGGGAAATCGTCTTCAAGGGGTGTAGGCGGCAGCCGTTGCATTTGACCCTCAGAAAGCCATGTTCCAGTCGGCCACAGGCGATGTAGTCGTCGAACTCCCGGGTGACGAATCGAGGCAGTTGGGAGCCGTGTTCGGCTATGTGGTCCAGGAACTGGGGCAGGTGCTGCTCTATGATCGGGTAAGAAGAGACGTTTCCTCAGGCTTGTGTCGGCGGTAGCGCACTAGATTGGCCGTGCTATCCAGCCGGGATTGCGTGTCGATTGAAAGCACGATAATCGCATTTACTGGGCTAGGGCAGAGATTGTCGAGCTAGGTGCCAAAAACCCAGTGGATGGATCGTTAATCGATGTCAGTGACGGACTGGCCTTGCCCTGAATTAAAGGCGATCTCGACTCGAAACTACATTAAAAAACACCCGTAGGTGAGATCGTCAGCGAATCTGATGATGTCGGCTCAGGGCACAACTCGGAAGTAGTGTTGTGCGTTGCACCAGCCCGCTTTCGGATCAGATTATCGAGTGACTTCTCACCCCCATCCGCCCAGTGTTGGATCTGACGGGCATCGGTCCAGCGTTCAAGGGTACAGCAGCGGTTTGACTTTCCGCGGAAAGTCGCGCTGCAACAGAAGTGTGGAGGGGAAATCCGAACTCGTCTATGACTGAAACAGCAAACGGTGTAACTTCGAAAGCAAGTTATGGCACCAGATTGATGTACGAATAATGAAGAACACATTTTTTTCTGCGCTTGCTGCTATTTACTTGATGAGTTGTGCCACTGCGGAAGTCAGCAATCCAAGGGCCGGATTTCACGATCCGATTGACCTGATCCCTCAGGCGCTGGGCGCTTATGCCTGGAAAATTTCCACCGAAAGCGAGCAGGCACAGGCGTATTTCACCCAGGGGATGCAACTGCGTTACGCCTTCAACGTCAATGAGGCGGTGAGGTCGATGGCCGAAGCACGACGCATCGATCCACATTGCGCCATGTGTTACTGGGGGGAGGCTTTTGCACTCGGCTCGTTTCTCAATGGCGCAATGACAACAGAAAAGGCAACGCACGCATATACGGCGATCAGCAAGGCGGCGGAACTCATTAGCTCCGCGACCAGCGAAGTCGAGCGTGATCTGATCAACGCAGCGCTAATCCGTTATCCTGAAAACTACAATCCAGAAGCCCGCCGTCCGGTAGATGAAGCTTTTGCCGAAGAAATGGCGAAGGTCTACGAGAAGTATCCGGATGATCACGAAGTCGCAATGGTTTATGCGGTGGCATTGTTCCTGCTCGAGAAGCGGCGGGGGTACAGGGACGTCGATGATCCGGATCTGATGCGCCTGCATGGTGTGCTGACAGGCGTATTGGATCAGGACATCAAACACCCGGGTGCTTGCCACCTGTATGTTCACGCCACCGAGTCGAGTCAGCACCCCGATCTTGCGCTTGGGTGTGTCGATTTTCTTGGTAGTGCCATACCCGTTGCCAGTCACATTCAACATATGCCTTCTCACACCTGGAATGAAGTTGGCATGTGGGGCAAGTCGGTACGCGCGAATACGGCGGCATGGCACTCCGATCTGAAGGCCAGGAGAAATGAAGGCTTTTCGTACGGGGCGACCCATAACCTGCACATGTTGCTGTTTGCCGCTTCGTTCGATGGCCAGGGAGCGGTTGCGATACAGGCAGGCAGGGATTACGGCAAGCTCGTCAACAATTCGATGTATGAAGTACTGACTATGATCCGCTTCGGTCGCTTTGATGAAGTGCTGGAAAACCGCAAACGACCAAGAGATAAGGTGAGCGCCGCGCTTCACGACTTTGCGTACGGATACGCCAGCCTCAAAGAAGGTGATATGAGTTCCGCAGTTTCGATGCGTGACAAGGTGTTGAAGTTCGCGGCCACATCGAAAGCGAATTTCAGATTTCATCCGGCGAGCCAGGTCGTTGGTACGGTGGGACATATTCTCGAGGGGGAAATTCTGGCGAGCGAAGATGATCTCGATGGTGCGATCGCGGCCTTCACCAAAGCGATTGAAGTCGAAGATTTAATGGACTATGACGAACCTGAACCGTTGCCGTTCGCGGCACGCCATTGGCTCGGCGCGGCGTTGCTCGAAGCCGGTCGTTTTGATGATGCGGAGAAAGTTTATCGCGATGAACTCATCGACCATCCACATAACGGATGGTCACTTTTTGGGTTGCAAAGTGCTCTATCCGCACAAGGAAAACCCGATGCGGCAGTAGCCGAAGATTTCGTGGAAAGCTGGGCGAGGTCGGACGTCTGGATCACGTCTTCGAAATTTTAAGGCCGGTACCAGAACTCCGGCGGTGTCGTTCGAAGGGACTTCTGTGCAAGTTTGACCCAATGACAGAGGAGCTTGCGCGTGTCGCGGGGATCGATGATCTCCTCGATCTCAAAATACTCCGCTGAGCGAAAGGGTGAGCGCAGCCGATTGAGACGCTGTTTGATCTTGTCCAGGTGCGCGTCGTAATCGTCGGATTCGGCGAGCTCCGCTTTGTAGGCGACCTCTATGCCGCCTTCGATGGGAAGCGAACCCCAGTCACCGGAAGGCCAGGCAACCCGGATGTGGTGACTGCCGGGTTTGTGGTTTGCAGCCCCGGCGACGCCAAATGCTTTTCGAATGACGACGCAACAGAACGGTACCGATGCTTGACCCAGGGCTGCGAGCGCGGCTGAGCCAAACCGAATGGTGCTTTCTTCTTCGGATTTTTTACCGATGAGAAACCCCGGGCAGTCTTCAAGATGGACCAGAGGCAGATGAAAGGTGCCTGCCAGGTCAATCAGCCGGGTGAGCTTGCGACTGGCGTTCGCCGTCCAGGCGCCCCCGTAGATCATCGGATTTTCGGCAAAAAGCGCAATGGGTACACCGTTCAAGCGCGCGAGTCCGGTGATGATGGATTTCCCCCACCTTTTACCCATCTCGAAGAACGATTCCGCGTCTACCACGGATTCAACGATGCGGTGCATCTTGTAAACCTTGCGGGCGTCCCGAGGCACGATGTCGATAAGCATTTCGTCTCGACGATTGGGATCGTCTTCACAAGTGTTGAGGGGTGGGAGTTCGTCGACGTTGGTTGGCAGGTACGAGAGAAACCGCCTGGCTCGCTCGAAACCCTCCGTTTCGGAGCTTACTTCGTCATCGATTGCGCCATTTCTGGTATGGATTTTCGAATCGCCGAGTTCTTCCTTACTCACTTCTCCCAGGTTCGCCCAATCGACGAGTGCGGGACCGGCAATCATCATCTGCGCGCTGCCTTTGACGATCAGCGAGTAGTGGCTGGTGGCGACGCGAGCCGCGCCGATTCCCGCCACGGATCCCAGCGCCAATGACACCGAGGGCGCAACCGCAAGATGGCGCACCACCGTCTCCCAACCTCGTATTTCAGGAATATAGGTTCTACCGGCCATCTCGATCGTCTTGACCGATCCACCACCCCCCATACCGTCAACCAGGCGAATGTGCGGAAGTTTGAGATCCAACGCCAGACCTTCGGCGCGCGCTCGTTTTCCGGCGATGGAAGCGTCCGCGGAGCCACCTCGTACCGTGAAGTCGTCCCCGGAGAGGATGATGGGTCGCCCGTCTATTTCCGCTGTGCCGAACACGAAGTTCGACGGCGTAAAGGCCGTCAGTTTGCCTTCATCATCGTAGGTCGCCACTCCCGCCAGAGTGCCGATTTCGTGAAAGGAGCCAGGGTCCCCGATCGCATCGATTCGCTCGCGGATCGTGAGCTTGTTGAACTCGTGCTGGCGGGCGACCTTTTCCGGGCCGCCCATTTCGAAGGCCAGACGCTCCCGTTCGCGCAGTTCGCGAATTTCCTCTTCCCAACTCATTTGTCGGAGGTCTTTGTCAGGCGCGAGTTCCGCTGAAGGTAGCGTCGCCGAATGCGCCAAGTTTGACGTTGCCTGACATGCTGTCGCCATCAACGGTTGCGGTGAACTCTAGGGTCATCGCCATGGGACTCGTGATATCCGCCTTCCAGGTGAGCGTGTCACCATCGACGGTGCCGTCGGTCAACTCGATCTCGCCCTGGGGACCGGATAGTGTGCCAGTTAACGTGCCACCCTCGGTGGACAAGGTCATGGTGCCGTTCTGCGCCCCCATCGGGGTGTTCATAGTGGTGTTCCAGGTTCCGTCTGCGCTCATTGGTGTCCCCCAAGTTACAGATTGCGAAAATTTTTAGTGTTCACATGACGTGACCGGCCGAGTATGGCATAGCGGGATAAACGGCGCATCTCATGGTGTTTCACGGCAAATTGTCGGTTGCGCGCCGTAGCCGAGGCCGCTAGCAGCGATGCCTGGTACCAGACATTCGGCAGGTCTTCGATAGAATCTCGATAGGGTCGTATCAAACGAGCCCCCTTGTTCAGTCTGGGCGATGAACTGCTTCCAGATCGATTTCATCGATGCGAAACGACAGTACCCATTGCGACTTCCCGCGACCGTCTTTGCACTCGAGTTGGTATCCAAGCGTACCCGAACGATATACCTTCAAGATCGTCGCGATGTCACCGACCCTTGGCCTGCGCAGATTATGTGGATCTTTCACGTACTCGAACTTTTTCACGAACCTCACCAGGCGAACTACATCGAACGCCTCAAACGAGATCAAACTATCATCGGCCGACATTCCTGCGATTACTCACGCCCAGATCCCTTGATTTGGACACTAGACTTTGCTCGGCGCAACTGAATTAATGTGCTTCCGTGAGTATCGGTACACTCAACGAAGGACCTCTGCACCAGGCTTTGAAGTCGCTCTACACCGGGGTCGATGCGGTGCAGGAAGTTTCGGTCGGGAGCTACGTCGCAGATGTACGCGGCGCCGACGATGTGCTGTATGAAATTCAAACCGGCGGCTTCGCGAGCCTGAAAAAAAAGCTCGTTGCTCTCATCGAGCATCACCGTGTCGTCCTGGTGCATCCGATCGCTCAAGTAAAGTACATCGTCAAGCTGCCGGTATGTGAGGATGACGAAGCCACGCGAAGGCGCTCGCCCAAGCGAGGCTCGATAGCCGATATCGTTTCAGAGTTGGTCAGCATTCCCCGACTACTCAATCACCCGAACTTCGAACTGGAAGTGGTGTTGATCGAGGAAGATGAATTCCGGGTTTTTGAACCCGACAAGGTACGAGGCAGGCGCGGCTGGCGGGTTGTTCAGCGCCGCCTTGTGGAAGTGTTGGAGCGGCATCGTTTTTGCTCCGCGGCGGATTTGTTTTGTCTCGTGCCGGGTGAGTTACCAGAGACGTTTACGACCGGGGATCTGGCTGAGGCGATGCAGCAACCGCGTTGGATAGCGCAGAAGCTTGCTTACTGCCTGCGGGAGGCCGGAGAGATTACCCTGTGCGGCAAGGAGGGGAACGCATTGTGTTATACCATGAGCAAAAAAGGGCAGGGCTAGCAGTCTGTCGGACTTAGGATGAATCGGCTGCGGAAGTGGGAAAGTGGTTCATTGTTCCGCTCTTTTTCGTCACGTAGCACCACTCAAGCTCCTCAAAAGACCGAAAAAATGACCTCGCTTTCCCAC
>JACZXA010000299.1 GCA_022571865.1 Pseudomonadota bacterium | reverse complement strand
GCTCACAGATTCTGTAATCCTCGCATTCCTGGCGACGGTATTGATCCACCTTTTTCTTGTGTACTCGAAATATCTTTCCCATGGTTTGCTGGCTGGCTGGCAACCTAGATACTATCTCTATGTGATTCCGCTCTTATGGATCCCGTTCTTCACCCTTTGCTCACGGAGTGTGTATCGCAATGTCATCGTGATCACTTTTTCGGTTGCGGCAATCGTTACATTCTGGCGCACAACGCCATATCTGGTTTCTTCCCAGAATCAGTTATTGGACAATAACGTCACCCGGGTTACCTGGGTATCCAACAACAATTCAGCGCAGATACGTTTTGAAGCTTCTGACCAGAAATTTGCGATGGGTAACATTGACCTGCTCGATCTAACAAACGGAGAACTCCGGGTGCGTGGATGGGCCGTTGAAACATCACCGACTCGGCCGGTTAGACGCATATTGGTAGTTTCATCCGGCATTTTTCATGGTTCAGCAGCAACAAACATTCGAAGGCGAGATGTTGCTAAAGCATTAGGCAGTCAATCAGCAATAGAATCCGGCTTCGAAATCATCGTTTCAGGAATACCCAGTCACGTTAAAAAATGTGATGTACGCATGCTGGCTGAGCTTTCTAGTGGTAACGTTGCCTCAATCAACAACAAATTCTGTATACCAAGCGTGAATCAGTGAAATTTTCCAGTAAACATCCGCGGCAAGTTCATGCTTGGTAAAGCAATCGACAGAGTCCTCCTCAAACATTGGAGCGATGAAGAGCTTGATCGTTACATGGGCCACGTCAATGGCGCATGGCTGACTTATGCCGATTCTGCCGATACGAGATCGCAAGCAGCCTCTGGAGGCACGACGTCCGCGCTACTCATCCATCTTCTCAAAACTGGTCGAATCGACGGTGCTCTGGTCTGCGGAATCCGGCTGGCAAACGGGCGCGTTCGCGCGCACCTGTTTGTCGCCAAGAGCGAACAGGAGATCCTCTCGGCTCGTGGTAGCAAGTACGTGGAGACGCCTTTTGTTCTGCAGGCATTGCCCATCATCGAGGAGTTCGAAGGCAAGCTGGCCGTTACGGCGCTACCCTGTGACATCACAATGCTGAAGCGGCACCTCGAGAAACACCAGGAGCTGGCAGCAAAGATCGTCGTGCTGATCGGGATCATTTGTGGCCATAACTCACGAAAAGAGTTGATCGATGAGACTACCGCGAGGTTGGAGAAGGAAGCGGGGTCGCCGTTGACCGACTACAGGTTCCGGGTCGGGAGGTGGCGCGGTCGTCTCGAAGCGGAATTCGAAAACGGACAGCTCATCGCTAAGTCTTCCGGGCATTTCACTACCTATCAGAACCTCTTCTATTTCTGTGAACGGAAATGTCTAGCGTGCAACGATCACTTTGGTTACGACGCGGATATCAGTGTGGGCGACGTCTGGCTGTTTCGACTGAAGGACGATCCAATCAAGCGCACCGGGGTACTCAGCCGCACAGAGCATGGCAAAGCCCTGCTCGAAGAGCTTTTTGATTCGGGTTGCGTACATGCGGAGCCGATAGATCGGCGCGACATCATGGATGGACAGTCCCGAATCGGACCGTATCACTACAACGTAACCGCTCGAGCGAGGTTTGGGCGATTGTTGGGAATAAATCTCAAGAGCGAATCGAACGTAAAAGTAAAGTGGCATGAGCTGTTTGCGGCGATGATAACCATGATCAACGTGAAGATCAGCGAATCCGAACGCGGCAGAAGATGGATATTCGCGTTGCCACGAGTTTTTCACAGACTATACCTGTATGTCTTGAAGGGGCTAGAGAGCCTCAAGTGACACTCCGGGTTGCAATCATGGCTGGGACCATCCACGGAAACCGCGGTGCCGAGGCGATGTTGTGTACGGTGATCGGCTGTCTACGTGACAGACTGGGTGACTGCACGTTCGAGATCTTCAGCTACTATCCTCGCGAAGATAGAGAGTTGGTTGACGACCCTGGGGTCGGGATTGTGAACGCGACGCCTTTTTATACAGCGTGCGTATTGTTTCCGTGTTCGATCCTGTTGGCTATATGCCGAATTTTACGACTGGGTTGGTGCGAACAATTTTTCCCGACAGCCGTTCAAGCGGCAGGTGACAGCGATATCTTGCTGGATATCGCAGGAGTCTCCTTCGTTGATGGGCGCGAGGTATTTCTACTCTACAACACGCTGTCACTTTGGCCGTTCATGCTTCTCGGGGTCCCGGTGCTGAAGCTTGCGCAGGCTATCGGGCCTATCGAATCCCTACCTAACCGTATTGGCGCCGGCATCACTCTGCCACGATGCACCCGGATTTTTGCACGCGGCGATCAGACTTATGCCTATCTCTGTGAAAAAGGCTACCAGAATGCCGACCGCGCTGCGGACGTCGCATTTCTCTATCAGGATCGATTCACGCTGAGTAACGAGCCACTGCAGCAGAACACAACGCAGTGGCTGTCACAGCGGTCATTGGCGACACCTACGGTCGCGTTATGCCCTAGTGCCGTTTTGTACAAGCAGGGTGGTGCTGAGTACCTCGGGTTCGTAGTCACGTTGGTCGATCAGCTGCTCGACGCGGGACGCCGGGTGATTTTGTTTCCGAACGCAACTCGGCTCCACAGTGAGTCGCCACGGAACAACGATCTACGAGTGATCGGCCAGGTGATCGCGTTGAGCAGATTTGCCGGTAGTGATCGTCTTGCCTGGGTGGATCACGATATCAACACCCAGGCAATCCGGGCAATTATCACCCACGCCGACGTCGTCGTGACCTCGAGGTTTCACGCGATGATCGCCGCACTCTCGTTGACGGTACCCGTGTTTGTCGTTGGTTGGAGCCACAAGTATCGAGAGGTGATGGCCGATTTTCATCAGCGCGAATGGGAATGTGACTGGCAAGATGCTGATGGTTCTCGAATCGCCAGGCAAGTGGATCGCCTCATGGCCAAGCGCGATGAGGTTGTCCAGATTTTGCGTTCTCGTCTTCCAGAGGTTTACTCGCGATCCGAATCCCAGATCGACTGGGTCGTTCGCTATCTACACGAAAAAACCGATCTCGCGTCTACACAGATGAGTACCGACCAACATGGTTGATGGCTCAGAGGCGGACTCTCGACAACCTGCACAGCCCGAAGGAGCGAAAACGTCTCATGTCGGCTGGATGGTCGTCAGAGGCTCGTGGCTGACGATTGTTTTTGGGGTCGCAATCTTCTTTGTGGTTCGGAATGCTGATCGCGTCTACGAACTGTGGACCGCAATCCCACAAACGCATATTTTCCTCAGCTTCGCGTCGTTGCTCGCAGCAAAATTTTTGCTCATCCAGATTGCGAAAACAGCGGGTGACCGTTTTTGCCCTCCACAGCGTTATGCCTTCTATTTCAGCGCATACAACACGAGTCAACTTGCCAAGTACCTTCCAGGGGGATTCTGGCAGCTACTGGGACGTGCCGCTATTTACAAAAATGCCGGGTTCTCGCTCGCAGCCATCCGAGACGCCATTGTGGCGGAATCAGTGTGGGTGGTTGTCGGTCCTGCGACCGCGGCGATGGCTTTGTTAGTTTTTGCACCCAGGTTCGTTCTATCAGCGTTGCCCCAACCGCACTCCTGGACCGTGATTCTGGTACTAATCTTCGGGGTCGTTTTTGTTTGTGCAGCAATACTGGCGACTCGTCGAATACGATCGTTGCTGCTCAGATATATGCCGGGGTTGAGCGTGCTCGTACTCCAATCCGCCATATGGTTGCTATTGGGGGCGTCCGTGTACTCCCTGGTCTCAGCCTGGGGAATCAATGACCTCTCTTATTTCTATGTCGTAGGAATCTACGGCGCGTGTTTTCTATCCCGGTACCTGGTGCCGTTCGCACCTGCGGGGATCGGCGTGCGTGAACTGGCCATGGTCGCAGGATTCGGTCCATTCATCGGCGTGGATGGGGCCTTCCTGGTGGCTATTTTGCATCGGCTCGTCTTTGTGCTGTCTGAACTTGCCTTGGCATTCGCTCGTGTTG
>JACZXA010000298.1 GCA_022571865.1 Pseudomonadota bacterium | reverse complement strand
AGCCCCCCGAAATTTATAGCGCCGCTCCCAATGCGCTAACTTCTTTCCCCTTTTCTAAGAAGGGGTCGGCTAGTTTATTGACCTTCGTGTGCTTCTAGCAATCAATATCTGACCCTTTGTTATGTTTGATTGTTATAGATGCAATAGTTTTAGGTGATGACTTGTTAATACCTCGCTTGAGTACGCCTGTTGGTTTGTTAATTCTGATGGTGAATTGCCGTCTTCTGGCTGCTTCATGTTGGCCCAAATGAACGTTCGGGTACTCATGGCATATCTGCTCTTGCGGTCTGATCTTTGGTCCCGATGTGCAAAAGAGAAATTCCGGAAACTGCGGATAATTTGTTTCTTAACAGGGTGAAATGACATCGTTTTGCGGGTGAATTGCCTGAATTTCGACAAGCGGTTAATTCGCAACTGTACCGAATGAACGTTCGGGCGAGATGAATTGAGTTGATCGTTCGTTGTGTGAGGCGTTGGTTTTCAAGCGCTCTTATAGCTGAGGGTATGAAGGGAGCCGCGATCGCGTGTGCGGGCTATTTACACAGCTAAGTTGACAATAAAAATTTGGACAGAAAAATCTTCAAATCAGGCTAGTTCGGTGAGGTGAATGCGAATTGCGTCGCGCCAGGCTTCGGCGTTTTCGTATTGTGGGCAATGGGCGGCAAAGGGAATGGTGACCAGGCGCGCGCCGGGTATGGCCGCTGCCATATGGTTGGATGGCTTGATGAAAGGCGTGTCCTTCGCTCCCACCAGGATTGTTGTCGGGCAGCGAATCTCCTTGAGTGTTTCGAGGCTGGACGTGTTGTTTGTGAGTTCGGCGCCGAAGGCGGAGAAGGCCTCGCAGTCCATTTGCGCAAGCTTCATACCAATTCGTCGCCAGTGTTCTTCCTCGCCAAGGTAGTCCACTCCCCGTTGCTGAGCTCTATTCGAGGGTTGTTCCCGCATCATGGGTAACAAGGCCGGGCAGCCCTCTCGTTCAACCAGCCGATCGAGTTGCCCGCGTTGCTCGTCCGACCACATCTCGATCGGCTCAGCCGACGTATCCATCAGGATGAGCGAGCGGAACCGTTCAGGATGTCGGGTTACGGCGCGCATCGCCACGATGCCGCCCATGGAGTGTCCCAACAGGTCGCATTGCGCAATGCGGAGTTCGTCCAGAAAACCCAGCAGGTCGGTGACGAGTTGATCGAAGTTATAGGGGCCGTAGTTGGAACTCTCGCCATGACCCCGCTGGTCCAGAGCGATCAAGCGCCGTATATCTTCGAACCACTCCAGTTGATCGTGAAAATCGAGTTTCGAGCCGGTGAAACCGTGTACCAATACGAAGGGTGATCCGCTACCAACATCGTGGTACGCGGATTGAATCTCGCCGTTGGTGAGGAAGTGGGTGGTGTGCACTCTTGTTGTTCCTGACGTCGGTCGACGCTAATCGAATTCCAGGATGGCGCGCCCGCTGATCCGGCCTTCGGCCAGTGCAGTGGTTGCTTCGTTGATCTGATCGATCGAGTAACGAGCCGTCACCATGGCCTCCAGATCCAGGTCGCCATTGTCTTCCCATTCGAGGAAACGCGGAAAGTCACGGTCGGGCGCACAGGAGCCGCCGATGCTGCCGATGAAGTGTTTCTCGTTGACGACGACGTCGATAGCGCTGAGTTCCACCGGTGTGCTCGGAATACCCACCAGTACCGCGGTACCGCCATCGCATACGCCAAAATGGCCGGATCGACAGACAGGCACGATCTGCTCCATGGTCTGTTTGACGCCGATGCAGTCGAACGCAAAGTCGACGCCGGAAACGGGCGCGCGCATGATGGTAAAGCGATCGGTGCAAGTCGTAAGCGCATGGATCGCCTCGACAGGATCGTCAACGCTTGCGTTGATGCCGTGGGTGGCGCCGAATTTTTTGGCGAATTCGAGCTTTGCCGAGTCCAGATCTACCGCGATGATCGGATCCGCCCCCGCCATTTTTGCGCCCACAACCGCACAGAGGCCAACGCCTCCGACGCCGAAGATGGCGACGCTCTGACCGGGCTGCACGTTTGCGGTGTTGATGACCGCACCCGCGCCCGTCATGACCGCACAGCCGATGATCGCCGTGACGTCTTTCTTGATGTGCGGGTCTACCTTCACAACGTATTGCTGATCGCACAGTGTATTGTCCGCCCAGGTGAAGACGTTTTCGGATTGCGCGACGCCATCGCTGACGTCGAGCACAGCGCGTAGCGGTAAGCTGTCTGCCGCGCTCGCGTTACGCGGTACCCAGGTGACCAGCACCAGGTCTCCTTCGCGCACGTGTTGAACGGCGGATCCGACCTTGGTGATCACGCCAGTGGATTCGTGTCCCAATATGACCGGAGATTTTCTCGGCCGATGCATCTGGTGAAGTTGTGAATGGCACACACCTGACGCGTATTGTTTCACGACGACCTGGGTCGGGCTTGGGTCGGGTAGGTCAATTTCCTCGATTCGTAACGTATCTGTGCCCTGAGGCAGGACCACCACGCGTGCCCGTGTACCCATCTTACCCACCCTCCGTTATCAGTCGCGTCCTGCGAAGATAGTGAGGCCAAGCACAGTGAGACGCAATGCAGTCCTCTTACGGCTTGATCAATGAGCTACAATCGCGATATGGATGATGTGTACAGACTGATCTTTCGCGGTGAAGTGCTGCAGGGACAGCACTCGTCCGTAGTCAAGAAGCGTCTGGCCAAATCGCTGAATCTGAATGAGGCGCAGTCGGAAAAACTATTCACGGGCCGGTCCGTGGTGCTGAAACGAGAAGCCGACACCAAAACAGCGGCGAAATTGCAGGCGCTTTTCAAACAGGCTGGGGCTCGATTGCGGGTGATGTCGGTCGAGGCGGCGGATACGACCAAAGTGCCCGAACCGGAATTGTCCTCATCCGATGCCGGTTCCGCATCCCGGGTTGATCCCAAGACGAAGACCGGAACGATTCCCGATCCTGCTGAAGATACTTTTGACGTAATGCCCGCTGGCAGCGATGTTTTGACCGCTGCCGAGCGGCAGGTCGATGCGGTTGTCGAAGTCAACACAGACCATCTTTCCGTAGACGAGGTCGGGTCCGATCTTGGTTCGTCCGATCACCGTCCAGGTGATGAGCAGGTCTCGGTACCGGAAGTTTCCCACCTGTCGTTGGCGGAAGTGGGAGCTGACATACGTGAAGCCGATGAAACAGATCAGCCGACGGGGATACAAACCCCCGTTATCGATTTCGAGATCGCGGAATTTGGATCGGATGTCCTGTCAGAAGAGGACAGACAACCGGATTTGACGGTAGATATCGATCTGGAAGGTTACGATCTTGCCGACGTGGGCGCAGATATCGGTGAACCCAGCAAACAGGCTGCACCAACGGCGCCCGACACCTCTCATCTCAGCCTGGACTCCGACTAGCAGTCGGTCGGACTTAGGGGGATCTTGGCGAGGGAGTGGGAAAGCGAGGTCATTTTTTCGGTCTTTTGAGGAGCATAGTGGTGCTATGTGACGAGCAAAAGGGCGGAAAAATGAACCGCTTTCCCACTTCCGCAGCCGATTCATCCTAACTCCGACAGACTGCTAGGTAAGGATTATTCACGAAGAAGCGTAGCGAGGTCGGGTCGAGGGCAATTCGCAAGCGAATTGCTAAGCAGTTTGCGAAGCAAACTGCCAGAGTAGTACAACGCCGGGCCTCGCAGGCAGGGTGCGCGGACTGGAGGGCGCGGGTCCCGTCCCATTGGGACGGGCGCGTGCTTTACAGCACGTCGAGCACCCGGAAAGAGCACGCCCTGCGTTTTTGCTGCTATCGGCGACCGCAGTAGCTTGTTCATGAATAATCCGGGCTAGTATCAGTCGACGGTGACGCTGAAGGTCTTGTAGCCCGCGGCTTCCATTGCATCAGCCACCGCGTCCTGACAATCGGGACAAATGGCGATCATGGAGCCGCCACCGCCGCCGCCGGTGAGCTTCGCCCCCAACGCGCCATTTTCACGCGCGATATGAATGAGGTCTTCGAGTTCGGGGGTCGAAAGTTGCAGGGCATTCAG
>JACZXA010000113.1 GCA_022571865.1 Pseudomonadota bacterium | reverse complement strand
GAAAAGTTCCGCAAATGCGACCAGGAAATCCTTGACCGCCTCTTGGACCTCATGATCCATGCCGCCGACGTACTGCTGGGCGATGATCGCCCAGATCACCCCCGCGCCGAAGATGACCGGCACGGACTTCCTCAGATGGGTGAACTCTTCGGCAATCACCAACGCGTACGCAAGGACGAACACTGCGATCGCAGCGAAACCGACCCAATGAGCCGTCAAATCCAACTCGCTCCCCTTCTTTTGTTCGTCACTGGTTGCGCGTCATGACAGGGTGTAAAGAACCACCGCCTTTGTCAAACGGGTACTCCTTCGACTTGATAGTACGCGGACGCAGTGGATACAGTTGTTTTGTCAGCGCCTCTTCATAAGAGGCGCAAGGGGGCCAATTTTCGATTGGCCTGAGCGCAATCGAAGCTCGCGCCTCGCGTCCTCGCTGGAAACGGCCATAGTCCCTTCCAAGGGGCGCAACGTAGACCATGGGCGCTGACAAAACAACCCGCAGGGCGCTCCCGCAAATATCAAGTCGAAGGAGTACTACCTCAATTGTGGCGCATTTTTCCCAGCAACAGATGCCAGCAAACTTCAACGACTGGCAACATGCCTCTCGACAGACAAGTGTTCCTGAACGCCAGATATCGACGTTCCCACCAACAGGGTTTCCACGCCCCTGAACATCGGGTTTGTGCCCCAGTTCGGTTTTTCGCCCAAATAGACCAACTCGGGAAATCGATTGAACAGCCTGTTGAAAACAATTTTCGCTTCCAGCCTTGCCAGTGACATACCCAAACACAAGTGAATGCCGTAACCAAAACTCACGTGGGTTATTTTTTTCCGTTTGATATCGAAAACGTCGGGATTCTCATTTGCCGCAGGATCTCGATTGGCGGCCGCGATAGACAACATCAGCATCTGTCCCTGCTTCAGCTTACAGTCGTTGACCGTCATGGATTCTTTTACGATGCGCGCCATAAATTGCACCGGCGGCTCATAACGCAAACTTTCTTCCAGTGCATTAACCAGATTCTCTTCACTCTGGCGAGCGACTTCCATTTGTTCCGGATGGTGCAGTAGCAGATAGAGACAGTTGCCGATCAGACGTGTGGTTGTTTCGTGCCCAGCCACGAGAAGCAATATGCAGTTCGAATAGAGTTCGTCAGCCGACAGCTTGTCTCCATCCTCCTCCGCCATTATCAACTGAGAAATGAGATCCTGACCCGGAGCGCCTCGTTTTCTTTCGGCCAATTCCGCCAGGTAAGCTCGCATTTCCATGTTGGCTTCACCACCTTTGCGGATGAGCGCGGGATTGCCCAGGTCCGTGCCACCCAGAAGCTGTTCTGACCATCGTTCGAACAAATGCCTCTCGCTCGCAGGTACCCCCATCATTTCCGCAATGACGATAGCCGGAAGCGGTCTGGCCAGCGACTGCATGACGTCAAACCGTCCGGAATCCAAAGGTATCTCGTCCAGCAAGTCGTCGACCAACTGCTCTATGGTAGGCGCCAACGATTGGACGTACTTGTGGAGGAACCCCTTGGCGACAAGCTTTCTCAAACGGGTATGGTCCGGCGGGTCCTGGCCGAGCATCGTCGGGTTGTCGATGTTCAGTACGTCTACGTCACCTGCGGCAAGCCGTACGATCCTGACCATAAATGCATTTTTGCTGAAATCGTTGCTGACTCGCTGATCCCGCAGAAACTCCGTGACTTCTTTGTAACCCGTAACGATCCAGCCATTATTCATATAGGAACGTAAGATCGGTCCCTTGTCTCGTACCGCATTGAATCCAGGATAGGGGTCTATCAGGGATTCGAGGGGATTGAGGCTCGTAACGGTCTGACCAAAATAGTAGTCGACACGTTTCAGCACCCACATGACAACCTGCATGGCAGCTTTCAGAATCGGTAATACGACTTGCTTCATAACGGCAGGTTCCTTTGGGCTACAGTTACTTTACCCTGGGAAATAGGCAATCACCATCCGCGGATGTTGCTTCACGTCACAGTTTCGAATGCGAGAAACCCACGAACAAACAAGCCAAATGACGGGACTTTCTGCAGCTCGAGCACTCTCAGGTGATATCACCAGTGCCTTCGATCATGTGAAAACCAAAACTCATCATCTCCACATGAAAGCCACGCTTGACGCGTTGAGAAGCAACCGATCCGGTTTGTTCGATGATCTTGTCACGAACCCGCGATTCGAAGCCTTCTACGAAGACACAAGCCGTGCAAATGCAGAACTCAGGGAGCGTTTGAACCGCGAGCTTCCGTCGTTGATAAACGCAACGACCGGGTTGTAGGAGCGTGAGATTATTGGATCGTCCGCTGAATTCCGTTCCAGCCGATCGACGAACAATAGCGCTAAAACAACGCCAGATCTTCCGCGGTCGCAAGGTTACCTGAGGCAATCAGCGCTTTGACGGCCTCAATATCCGGAGCGAAGTAACGATCCTCATCGTATGGGGGTACCCGCTCGCGAATGATCGCAATCACCGCCTTGAGAGGATCGGAAGTCGTGAGCGGGGCTCGCAGGTCAATACCCTGGCACGCGGCTAAAATTTCGATGGCGACTACCCCGGAGGTATTCTCCACGATGGACATCAGACGGCGTGCGGCGAATGCCGCCATGCTCACGTGGTCTTCCTGGTTCGCCGACGTCGGAAGGCTGTCTACCGAAGCAGGATGGGCGAGGGACTTGTTTTCGCTTGCGAGCGCTGCCGCGGTCACCTGAGCGATCATAAACCCGGAATTCACACCGCTGTCGTTCACCAGAAACGGCGGTAGTTCGCTCTGGTGGCTATCGATGAGGAGCGCGATGCGCCTCTCCGACAACGCCCCCACTTCGGCGAAAGCGATGGCAATGAGATCGGCAACCTGAGCGACGAATTCCGCATGAAAGTTGCCGCCGGAGAGTATTTCGTTGGTTTCGGCGAATACCAGTGGATTATCGGACACGGCATTGGCCTCGATGAGCAACGTTCGTCCTGCGTGGCGGAGATTATCGAGACAACTTCCCATCACCTGAGGCTGACACCTCAACGAATAGGGATCCTGCACCCGCTCGCAGTTCTCATGGGAGTGGCGAATCTCGGACCCAGCCAGCAGTGAGCGATAAACGGCCGCGGTATCTTCCTGACCGGGCTGGCCGCGCACCCGTTGAATGCGTGCATCAAAGGGACTGTCACTGCCGAGCGCGGCATCGATCGACAGCGAACCGGCGACCATGGCGGCATTGAACAGTCGTTCGCCCTGGAACAGAGCGGCGAGTGCCATGGCCGTCGATACTTGCGTGCCATTGAGTAATGCCAGGCCCTCTTTGGGCGCGAGCACCAGCGGCTCGATCCCGGCATGTGCCAGACCTTTGACTCCCGGCAGACGTTCGCCCTCGATGCGCACCTCGCCCTCGCCAATCAGCGGCAGCGAAAGATGTGCCAGCGGCGCGAGATCTCCCGATGCTCCGACGGAACCCTGGCTCGGGATGCAGGGATAAACACCCGCATTCAACAGTCGGATCAAGGCCTCGATCAACGCCAATCGCACGCCCGAATGACCGCGAGCGAGACTGGCAATCTTCAACAGCAGGATAAGACCAACCTGATCGTCTGGTAACAGCTCCCCCACCCCACAGGCATGAGAAACAACGAGCCTGCGCTGAAGTTCCTCCAGATCCTGCTCGGGAATACGTTTGTTCGCCAGCAGTCCAAAACCGGTGTTGACCCCGTAGACCGTTTCACCCCGCTCAACCACGGAAGCAACCACCCGCCGCGCGGCATCAATGCCTGCTACGCACTCGGCATTCAACTCAACCTGAATCGGCCGTCGATAAGCGATGCGCAAGTCGTCTACGCTCAGCGCGCCCGGATTGATGATGAGGGTATCGAGTTGAGCCGTCACGAGTTGATCATAGGCAGGTTGAGATGATGTTCTCGAGCGCACTCGATGGCTTCCGGATAACCGGCATCGGCGTGGCGCATGACTCCGCTGGCCGGGTCGTTGGTCAACACCCGTTGGATTCTCAAACGAGCATCCTCAGTACCATCACAAACAATCACCAGCCCCGCGTGTTGTGAATAGCCCATGCCCACACCGCCACCGTGGTGCAGGCTCACCCAGGTGGCGCCGCTGGCCGTACTCAACAGTGCATTCAACAGCGGCCAATCGGATACCGCGTCGGTTCCGTCCATCATCCCTTCGGTTTCTCGATTTGGGCTTGCCACGGATCCTGAATCCAGATGATCCCGGCCGATGACGATTGGCGCGGCCAGCTCGCCGCTGGCAACCATATCGTTGAACGCGACACCCAACCGGGCACGATCGCCCAAACCCACCCAACAGATACGTGCGGGCAACCCCTGAAACGGTATGCGCTCAGCGGCCATGTCCAGCCAGTTGTGTAAATGGGCATTGTCGGGCATGAGTTCTTTGACCTTTGCATCGGTTTTGGCAATGTCTTCGGGATCACCCGAAAGCGCCACCCAGCGAAACGGACCGATACCCCGACAAAACAACGGACGCACATAAGCGGGAACGAAACCAGGATAATCGAAAGCGTTGGCCACACCTGCGTCTTTGGCGACCTGGCGAAGATTGTTACCGTAATCGAAGGTGGGAATTCCTTTGTCATTGAATGCCAACATGGCTCGAACCTGCGTTGCTATCGAATTCGCCGCGGCTTCAATCACCGCTTGCGGATTATTCTTGCGTTCGGCTGCTGCTCGTTCGAGAGACCAGCCGACAGGCAAATAACCATTCAGCGGATCATGGGCGGAAGTCTGGTCGGTCACGGCATCCGGACGAACATCGCGAGCGACGATTTCGCTGAAGACTTCCGCCGCGTTACCGAGCAAACCCACAGAAACGGCATCGTTGGCACCGTCGATAATCTCCAACGCCTCGTCAAGCGTTTCGACGCTGCGATCGAGGTAGCCTGATGCCAGACGTTTCTCGATGCGCGTGGGATCACATTCCACCGCCAGCATCGACGCACCGGCCATGGTCGCAGCCAGAGGCTGAGCCCCGCCCATGCCGCCGAGGCCCGCGGTGAGAATCCAGCGCCCGGTGAGATCGCCGTCGTAGTGTTGCCGTGCCATTTCGACAAAGGTTTCATAGGTGCCCTGAACGATGCCCTGGCTGCCGATATATATCCACGAGCCCGCCGTCATCTGGCCATACATCATCAACCCTTGCGCATCGAGTTGATTGAAGTGCTCCCAGGTGGCCCAATGCGGCACCAGATTGGAGTTGGCGATGAGCACCCGAGGCGCCTGCCGGTGAGTGGTGAACACGCCCACCGGCTTGCCGGACTGAATTAACAACGTTTCGTCTTCTTCAAGCTGTTTCAGGCTCTCAACGATGGCGTCGAAACACTGCCAATCTCGCGCTGCCCGGCCAATGCCGCCGTATACCACCAATGACTCGGGATGTTCCGCCACGTCCGGGTCGAGATTGTTCATCAACATCCGGAGTGGCGCCTCGGTCAACCAGCTTTTCGTGACAATCTGACTGCCGCGGGCAGCACGGATAACTCGGGTGGGATCGTATCGTGGGTCCGTCATGATGAAGCTGGACTAAAGAAGGTTTCGCAGTATATTCCAGAGTATGTATGAGTATCACCAGGGTGATTCACCGGTGCTGATCAATGTGCCCCACTGTGGTACTCGTTTGCCAGAAGCCCTGGCCAGCACCATGACCGAGGAGGCTCGCCGACTGACCGATACCGATTGGCACGTGGATCGTTTGTACGGTTTTGCCAAGCGACTCGGTGCGACGATCTTGAGCGCCCGGATATCGCGCTACGTCATCGATCTGAACCGCCCACCCGACGATACCGCCTTATATGAAGGTATGGGAGGAACCGGGCTGTGCCCGACCGAGACGTTCGACGGAACGACGCTTTATCTCGACGGGTGCTCGGCGAATCGATTGGATCGTTTGGAAGAATACTGGCAACCCTACCATGACAAACTTTCACAAACGGTTGAGTCAATCAGAGACACTCACGGGTTTGCCGTGTTGCTCGACGCACATTCCATACGCTCGATTGTGCCAAGGCTCTTCCAGGGACAGCTGGCGGATTTCAACTTAGGCAGTAATAGTGGGGCAAGTTGCGATCCAACCCTCACGTCCCTGGCAGTCGGGGCGTTGACGTCCGACGACTATTCATTAGTGGTCGATGGTCGTTTCAAAGGCGGCTACATCACCCGTCACTATGGCAATCCGGCAGCTGGCGTACATGCGTTGCAACTGGAGCTATCGCAACGCACCTATATGAATGAAGCTCCGCCATTCAGCTTGCTACCAGAGAAAGCGGAATCGGTATCCAAGTGGCTCAAGACTCTGGTAACGCAACTATTGACCTGGTCACCGTGAATCGCTGGACCCACATCTGGCACAACGTGCAACTGGCGACGATGGCGGAGCAAAACCCAGCGCCATATGGCGCGATCGAAAACGCCGCCATTGCCGTCGAAGGCGATCGTATCGCGTGGCTTGGCGCCGCAGCGGACCTGCCGACGGATCACCGAGCGACCCTGCACGACGGCCAGGGGTTGTGGATCACACCCGGTTTGATCGATTGTCACACGCACCTTGTCTATGGGGGCAACCGATCTCAGGAATTCGAGCTTCGGTTGACCGGTGTCAGCTACGACGAAATCGCTCGTCGGGGAGGGGGCATTGTCGCCACGGTCGACGCCACCAGAAAGGCCAGCGAGGAATCGCTTTATCAATCGGCCGCGAAACGATTGAGTTCATTTCTCAACGAAGGCGTCACCGGCATTGAAATCAAATCCGGGTACGGGCTGGATCGCGACACCGAGCTGAAAATGCTCAAGGTAGCGCGACGCCTCGGCGACGAAAAACCTGTGGATGTGGCCACCACCTTTCTGGGCGCCCACGCCTTGCCGCCAGAATATACGGACAAAGATGCCTACATCGACTGGGTGGCGGATACCATGATTCCGGATGTGGTGAAAAAGGGTCATGCCGATGCGGTGGACGTGTTCTGCGAGGGCATTGCCTTCAACACCGATCAATGCGAGCGAATCTTCAAGGCGGCGACCGAGCACGGCCTGTCGATCAAGGCGCATGTCGAACAGCTATCCAATCTGGGCGGTGCTGCCTTGGCGGCGTCCTACGGTGCCATCTCCGTCGACCATCTCGAGTATCTCGACGCCGCGGGCGTCGAGGCGATAAAAAAGTCCGGCACCGTCGCGGTTCTGTTACCGGGCGCGTTCTATTTTCTGCGAGAAACCCAATTGCCCCCGGTCGATCGACTGCGCAGCGCCCAGGTTCCCATCGCCATCGCCTCGGATGCGAACCCAGGCAGCTCTCCGACCTGCTCGTTACTGCTCATGCTCAATATGGCATGCACGCTGTTTCGGCTGACTCCCGAAGAGTCGTTGCGTGGAGTCACTCGTCACGCTGCGCAAGCGCTGGGATGGGAGAAACGACTGGGAACGTTGGAAGTCGGCAAGCAAGCCGACTTCGTATTGTGGGACGTATCCAGCCCCGGGGAATTGTCCTACGCAATCGGCGCCAACCCCTGTGTGGATGTCATCAAAAACGGCCGCATCGTTTCCAGGTGAACACCCTGTTCGCAAAAAACGCTTTGCTCCCAACCGGTTGGCACCGGGACGTCAGCGTAGAGATTGATGAACAGGGGGTCATTCGCAAGGTGACAACCAATCGTCCATGGGAGGCGGGTGCAGAACGACTCAACGGACCAATGATCCCTGGCATGCCAAATGTACACTCACATGTCTGGCAGCGCGGGTTTGTTGGCCGCACGGAAGTCCGGGGGGACTTCTGGGCGTGGCGCGACACCATGTATCGTTATGCGCAAGGGCTTGACCCCGAAGATCTTTATGTTATCGCCACACAAACCTATGGTGACATGCTGAAAGCGGGTTATACCTGGGTTGGCGAATTCCACTATTTGCATCACACGCCCAACGGCTCGCCTTACGACAACCCGGCTGAAATGTCGGAACAAGTTATTCAGGCTGCACTGGATGTCGGCATCGGCATCACCCTTTTGCCCGTGTTGTACAAGTATTCCAACTTCGGCAGCCAACCCGCGGAGCCTGAACAACAACGTTTCGTTCACGACGCCGATGGCTTCCTGCGTTTGCTCGACGCATTACATTCAAAATACGCCAACAATCCCCAAGTACGAATCGGTTGCGCACCTCACTCCCTACGAGCGGTCGATCCTCATCTATTGTCCGACGTGCTTGCCAACGCAGCTGGCCCAAAACACATTCACATCGCAGAACAACCCAAAGAAGTAGCGGACTGCATTGCGTGGTGCGGAAAACGGCCCGTCGAGTGGCTGATGGGAAATATCGCCGTCGATTCGGATTGGTGTCTGGTACACGCCACCCACGTCCATATTGCGGAGCTTGAGAGTATTGCAGCATCCGGAGCCGTGGTAGGACTGTGTCCAACCACGGAGGCAAATCTTGGCGATGGGATTTTTTCGGCCGAACGGTTTTTTCAGCTGGGTGGTAACTTTGCCATCGGTTCGGACAGCCAGGTCAGCATCGATCCTGCAGAAGAACTGCGTTTGTTGGAATACGGACAGCGGCTCACCCACCACCGACGCGGAATACTGGCAAGCGAAAATCAGCCCTCTGTCGGGGAACATACGTTTTCCCGTTCGCTGGCGGGGGGCATGAGAGCCTTGGGGCGCGCGCGGCAGGGAATAGCAGTCGGAGCATCTGCCGACTTGATTGTCCTTGACGGCAATAGCCCTTTGCTGAACGACAAACAAGGTCACGAGATATTAGACACTTGGATTTTCAGTGGGGGCAGCAGTCTCGTAACGGACGTAATGACGCATGGTCAGTGGCGCGTTCGAAAGAACGATCGGTAAAAAATAACGCGAACCTTCTGGAAGCTTCTTCGAGCTTCGTATCGAGCGCCAGTATCAACAGGTCAATCTGTTGAAACTGGTTCCCATTGGGATAAAAGTGGTAACAAGGCTGTGGTAAGCGGCAAAGGCTAAGAATTGAAAAGCTTCGTGTCTCAAAGGCACCTTAAGAATCGCTTCAGGGATTACCAGCCGAATCGTACCTTTTCGAAAAAAGACCGCGCAGCGAGGTCGCGGCGAGACCGCCAACAATCGACGCACCCGCCAACAGAACCGGAAAGGCAATGAGTGCCCACGCAGGCCATTGTGCCGGCAACACCGCCATCAGCATCGCCGTAGCAGGAAACCACAGGCTTGCCAGCAACACGACCCCCACCATGCGTGCATTACGAACCACCAAGGCTAACCCAAAACCACCAAGCAGCCCCCAGCCCGTGCTCTGTACCACCGCAAGACGTGCGATCCAATCCCAGTTCTTCACGAGTGGATCGCCTCCTTCTGAAGAAGCACTCAGCATCCCAATTATGAAGTCGGCCATCGCAATGCTGGCCAGATGAGCGTAAAGACACGCAAGCCCCACGAGTCCGAAAACCACTAACGAAGAACTGACTTTTCTCGCGATCTCCCCAGCGGACGCACTACGCCACCATTCGACTACCAGATAAGGTGCTGATCTAACACATTGTCGCCAGTACCAGATTCGCACCGCAACTCGACCTCGACGTGAGGTGCGCTCTTGCCACTCTTCGGCCAGATCTCCAAGAACAGAATCCGCCATTCGCTTATCCGTGATGAAGCTTGTCAGGATTATTTCTGCCAAACGCGGTGGTTTCGCGTTCATGATGGCACGCCTAATCCGATATTCCAGACCCTTTGGGCCAGCGCCTGTGCTTCCCTGAGCGACTCTTCTCCGAGACCGGTGATCCGAAAAAGCCGTCGAGACCGACCACCTCGAACAGGAAGCGGTTCAGTCATTTCTGAAACAACAAATCCCTTTTTCTCCAAACGCGACAGCGTCGTGTAAATTGCGCCGACCGAATAGTCGTACCCGCGCAATGAGTTCACATGCCGCCTGATCTCCGACCCGTAGGCTTGAGTCTGTAGATTTGCTACAGAACTCAGGGCAATCAGTTCGAGCTTGTCGCCTAGAGTTGGACGTCCCATATACTCTACACTGTAAAACATATAGGATAGTAAAGTCAATATCGGCGGAGTATTCCGTCTAATAAAGCGATTTGAAGCCGTTGAGATCCTCTCGAGTGGTTCTATGAGCTTGTTAGTTCGCTAGTCAAATTAGCTGGAGCGGGTGATGGGAATCGAACCCACGTTTTCTGGTTGGGAACCAGATTTTCTACCATTGAAATACACCCGCTAAATCTGAACCTACGCCAAGAAAAACCAACAGAATCCTATACCACATCATTGTCCTCGATGCATAAAAGCGTCCATCACCTCGATGAAATACGCGCGAGGCGTTTCCATAAACGCGGCATGATCACCGCCTGGGATGACCACCCAGAGTTTGTCGGCCGTATTGAAGCCTGAGAAAACTCTCGCGTGGACGTCCGGCAAGGCCAGGGGATCGTGCTCTCCTTGCAACAGCAGCGTTGGCACAACAACCTTGCCCGGATCAAGCTGCCGCCACTGATCAAGCTTTCGCCAATCCGCGCGAACCGGGTCGTGGTGCAGGGCGGCGTTGACAAAAACATCCACGGCTTTATCACTGATGCTACCGGGTACGATGAAGTCGGAAGCTGCAGCCTCCGCAGTGTTTGGCCTTCTGGGCGCAATGGCAGCTGCATCCGTAGGTGTTCGGGTTATCCCATCACGGATGGGATAACCAAAGAGCATCAATCCGGAGACCAACTCGGGATGGGTTTGTACCATGAGTTGAGAAACCATCGAGCCGTACGACCACCCGAACAGGTACGGTCTGGTGAGTTGCGGATGTCGAGTTGCCACCCAACGCAGAACGTTCGCCACATCGGCAGCCGCTTTATCCGGGGTCAACCAGCTGCTTTCATCACGAGGTGTCGCTCCGTAACCCCTGAGATCGACACCATAGACGGCGCTGCCTTTGCCGACGAGCCCGTCCATGAGAGAAAGATCTTCTCCCGGAACCTGAAGGTCAAAATCGGGGCGTGTGCTCCAGGTACGTCCATGAACGAGCAGAATGACGCTTTTTGGCGGGACCAGCGGTACCTTCGACCACACGACCATGCCATGACCGGCGGAGTCCACCGAATGACGAATCAGCTCGGCGAGCGAATCTGCCAGTACGTTGTGCCAGCACAATAGGCAACCGAGTAAGAGGCTGAGTTTGAATGCCTGGCGGCATCTAGGAGACGAGGGGCGTTTCACCGCGAAGAACCTGTGCAAAAAGCGTGGTGTCGATATTACCTCCGGTGAGTACCGCACCGACCTTGCGGCCTTGGTGCCGCTCTTTCTCTTTTAACAAGGCTGCAAACGCTGCGGCGCCCGCTCCTTCCGCGATATTGTGGGTGTCTGCATAAATCGCGCGCATCGCGCCCGCGACTTCATCGTCGCTGACGCGAACAACTCGCGCGGCACCGCTTAAGATGATCTCCAGAGCGTCCGGTGATGGCACCCGGCAGGCGACACCATCGGCAAAGGTTTTCGCCGTGTCGGTTTCAACAACTTGTCCACACTCGAACGATAATGCGTACGCCGGCGCATGGGTCGAAACGACGCCGACGATTTCGGTTTTCAGCCCGAGGAGATCCCGGGTGGTGATCAGACCGCAGATACCGGAACCCATGCCGATGGGTACATAGATCGTTTCCAGATCATCGCAGGCGTTCAGGAATTCGTGTGCATAGGTCGCCACTCCACACACGAGCATCGGATGGAATGCCGGTACAAATTCCAGACCATCGAGCTCAGCCAGCCGGGCAGCCTCCAGCTTGGCCTCGTCGAAGTCTTCACCGTGCTCAATCAATTTCGCCCCCCAGGCTTGCATTGCCTTGTTTTTTTCCACGCTGTTACCGACCGGCACCAGCACGGTAACGTCCAAGCCATATCGGGATGCGGCAAAGGGGATGCTTTGCCCATGGTTGCCTCGGGTCGCCGTAATCAACCCGTTGGGGTGCTTACCTCCAGAGCAAAGTGCGTCCAGGTAGTTCAACCCGCCACGCACTTTGAAAGCACCGATCGGGGTATGGTTTTCGTGTTTCAACCAGACTTCGGCGCCAACACGCTCCCTTGACAGCGGCCACGCGTACTGGGGTGTACTCGACATGGTTCTGCCGACCACAACACGCGCGTGTTCCAATTCGGCAAGGGTGAACAGGGGTTTCGCCATGGTCTTTCGCCAGCGCTCAAATCGATGGGCCGCCGACTATAGAATCAATCCTGCATGAGGTCTAATGTTGCCCGCTGGGTAAATTTTTCCGGGGGATTCATGGAAGTTCGAGACAAAATCATCGTGGTGACGGGTGGTGCCAGCGGCATCGGCAGGGCGATGGCCGAACGTTTTGCCAGCGACGGGGCAAAACAGGTGATCGTCGCCGATCTCGATGGTCCAGGAGCACAAACCGTGGCTGATGCCGTCGGCGGCTGGAGCATGGAAGTCGATGTGAGCCATGAAGCGGACATCGTCGAACTGATCGAACAAACGGAATCGCAGTTCGGACCGATCGATCTTTTCTGTTCCAACGCAGGTATCGGCCTCGGCAAAGGACTCGATGAACCGAACGAAGTCTGGCAGAAAATATGGGAAGTCAACACGATGTCCCACGTCTACGCGGCGCGCCACCTGGTGCCACGCATGAAGGCCCGGGGTGGTGGATATCTGTTGAACACCGCCTCCGCGGCGGGCCTGTTGTCGCAGATCGGCTCGGTAACCTACGCCGTCACCAAACATGCGGCAGTGGCATTGGCCGAGTGGATCGCCATCACTCACGGCCGCGACGGCATCAAGGTTTCGGTGCTTTGTCCGCAAGCGGTACGCACCGCCATGACGGCGGGCGGCCCCGGGGTTGCTGGCGTCGATGGTATGATCGAGCCGGAGGAGGTGGTTCAAAGCGTCATCGAGGCGCTGCGTGAAGAACGTTTTCTCATACTTCCCCATCCCGAAGTCGCGGAATACATCAAGCGTAAAACATCGGACTACGACCGATGGTTACATGGCATGCGACGTTTACAGGATCGTTACCTCGACGCCCAGCTGGATTGACATCACGCAGGAACGCTTGAAGGCAACTATTCTTCGATCTTGCAGGGCTCGGTGATCAGTACCGGGTTACAACGCACCGCGCCTTTACCCGGAAGCGTAACTCGATAGGTTGTCCCGAAGTGCGTGGCTTGGAGATAGTAGTCGGTGCTGACCATCTGGGCACCGCTTGCGAACGCCTGGTCGCGACGTTCGGTTGAGCCTGAGCGCGCTTCGGCGGTATCTGCATCGGCTCGTGTCCGAATCAGAAACCCCGCTCGAACGAGATTTCTTATTCGCTCAAAATCCGCGACTGGATCATTAACGATCATCACGGCAGCGCCTGCTTCGTGTGCCGGGAGATTGGCAAACAGCGCACGTTCCCGCCAGACGCTGGCGTATTCATCGCGCTTCTCGCCACCTTCGTCGAGCACCGCGAGAAACCGTCCTCGAGAATCCGCCAATAGCGGCCAGACTTTAGTCCCGGATTCAAACACCTCTGCCGGAGTGATGAGTCTGTCACCAAACACCGCACGGAACTCGGCATCGAGGGCAAGCCAGGCATCCGCAAGGAAAGGCCGCGGCCGTACGTAGCCAGGTCGATCGTACACGGTGTCTTTGGCGTTGATCGAAATCACGATCGGCACATGACGAGGGTGCGCATCCGACCAATGACGGATGATCGTGAGGCAGGTCACCAGGTTCGCACAACTGCTGCGATCATCCAGACTCTGCACGTGTAACACTGCAAACCGGCTCGCCAAATGGCTTGGCGAATCGTTGAGGTTTTTCCCGAACAAACGGTTATCCGGATCATAAAAAACGTCTAGCTCCAACTTACGCAAATCCAGATCGAGCTGTTCACCCAACGGCACGTGCCAATATTCCAGAGATTTCGCGAGATCCGGATTGGACGCCTGGAGTTCCGCAAACCGCACCGGTGCCATGGCGAGCTTGTAGCTGTTGTGGCTACCGATCACCTGTATTTCGTTCATTCGAAGCTGCCGTTCAGCCCCATAGGCATAGGTCGGTTGATAACCGAAAACCACGGTGACGAAAATAACTAGCGACCCGACAAAATAAACCGAACGGACCACGATCGTTACAGTTCGTAATCGTTCATCGTAACGACAACTTTGCCAACGACTTCGCGGTTTTCCAACATGCGCAGGGCATCCACTGCCGCTTCGAGTGGAAAACCAGCACAAACATGGGGGTCGATCTCCCCCGCCACCGCCATCGCATACAGTTTGTCCCGATTCTCCCGGCCCTTCTCGGGATCGCGGCGTCCGAACTCTCCGGCGCGTACCCCGATCACGGCAATCTGTTTGATCAGAATCAGGTTCACCGGTGCCTGAGGCCAACGGCCACTGGTGAAGCCTATGGTGAGGATTCGCCCACCCCAGTTGATGCAGCGCATCGATTCGTCGAACACATCGCCGCCCACAGGATCGTATATCACATCCGCACCGCGGCCATCGGTCAGCGACTTCACTTCTTCGCGGAAACCACCCAACGAGCCATCGTCCTGGGTGTAGTTGATCACGTGATCCGCACCCCGCGATTTCACCACCGCGAGTTTGTCATCGCGCCCGCCCGTTGCGATGACGTTCGCCCCGAGCCACTTGCCGATATCCACGGCCGCCATGCCAACGCCACCCGTCGCGCCATGCACCAGCAGCGTCTCGCCAGAGCGCAAATCACCCCGCCGAACCAGAGCAACGTATGCGGTGAGATAAGCCGTCTGATAAGAAGCGGCCTTGGCATAATTCATCACACCCGGAATGGGAAGGGAAGCGCCCGCCGGTACGTTGATGGCTTCGGCAAACCCACCGTAACGCATGCCAATGACCACCCGATCGCCTACTTTCACCTCGTTGACACCCGCGCCAACGGCAACCACATCGCCCGCACCCTCGCCTCCAGGCGCGAAAGGCAGCGGCGGTTTGAACTGGTATTTACCTTGAATCATCAGGAGATCGGGAAAATTCACGGCACACGCTTTCAGTTGCACCTGAATTTCATCGGGACCGGGATCGCCCAACTCGACATCGACGAGCGTTACGCTACCGATGTCGTCACAAAGCGCCGTACAGATGACCGCCTTCAATCGATCGGGCTCACAGGTCAGCCGAGCAGATCGGCGACGGCGCGTCTGGCCATCACTTTCACCAGATGTGCGCGGTATTCGGCCGATGCATGTATATCGCTGTTGAAACCCGCATCTGGAACTTCGACGCCATTAATGGCCTCCGGATCCAGATTCGCGTTCAGCACCTCCTCGATACCACTGGCACGAAACGCACAAGGCCCTGCACCGGTTACCCCAACCCGTATCGTTCCCGAAAAATCCGCAACCAACACACCAACCACCGCGTAGCGCGAAGCAGGATTAGGGAACTTCCGGTAGCTGGCACGCTCCGGAATTGGAAAATCGATGCTGGTGATGATCTCACCCGGCTGCAACGCGGTTTCGAAAAGGTCTTTGAAATACTCGTCGCCCGGGATATCCCGGGTGGCGGTGTGAATCGTCGCACCCAGGCCGATCACGGCGGCTGGGTAATCGGCTGCCGGGTCGCTGTTCGCAACGGATCCTCCCAGCGTGCCGCGGTTGCGCACCTGGCCGTCGCCAATCTCACCGGCAAGGGCGGCCAGCACCGGCAGGGATTGTTTGACTACGGATGAGTTGGCTACTTCGTCGTGGCAAGTGAAAGCACCGACGCGCAGCACAGCGTCGAGAACTTCAATGCCGGTAAGCGCCTCCACCCCGGCCAGATCGATGACATCGGTGGGCGCCGCCAGACGTTGTTTCATTGTCGGAATGAGGGTGTGGCCACCGGCGATGT
>JACZXA010000112.1 GCA_022571865.1 Pseudomonadota bacterium | reverse complement strand
TGAACGTGATCCCGCAGGTAACGCCATACGCTTCGAACGGTGGTTCATCGAGTCGGTTGGCCCAATTCGACTTGGGAATGCTGAGCCCGCGCGTCCCCCGACCGTCCAGGGTCGTTGGATCGAAAGGGATGTCGGTCATGACCGCGGCGTTGAAGGTTTCCACGGTCTGGATGAAAGCGGTTTCGTTCATGCCGTCCATTTTCGTCGCCAGTTCCGCGATGGATCCGGCACTGACCTTGGTCACCTCACGAATTCGGTACTCGTCACGAAGACTTTTAGTCACCTTGGCGTCGAACACCTGCCAGGCGCTCTGTTGAGGTTGGCGGAGGATTGCCTCGCCGTATTTTGCGTAGGTGAAGTTGCGGAAATCCGCCCCTTCATCGACAAACCTTTGGCCATTGTTGTTGATGATCAACCCGAGGGGATAGGAGTGTTTCTGGAAGTTGTCCCCGACGTTCAGATCACCGTATTCCGGAGCATTCGAGTCCCACGCCACCGCATGACAACCCGACCAGTGACCTCGGGGCGCCGCGCCGGCCGACAATGCCATCGCTATTCCGTCGCCGGTGTTGAATCGTGTCCCCCGTACCTTCGCCAGATCCCAACCTGCACCCAGATAACGGGTTCGCCAGGTGGTACTCGATTCGAATCCCCCGCAGGCAAGGATCACCGCATCGGCGTGATAAACGTCTGGCACGCCGCCAAATGACACCGTTACCCCGCGTACCCGGCCCTGTTCGCAAACGAGATCCGTTGCCCGCGCGTCATAAAGAATCGTGACGCCGTGTTTGGTGGCAATGTCTGTCAGGCTGTCCACGAGGCCGGGCCCTCCACCCCAGGCTTCCACCGTAAGCCCACCCCAGAAGCGCACCCGACCGTCGACTTCGAAAGACTGCCCGCCGTAAAGCGGCAGGAATCTCACCCCCTTGCCCTGCATCCACTGGAGCGTTGGCAGACTTTCGTCGATCAGCGTTTCCGCGAGGTCAGGATCGGTCCGATATTGGGTAAGCCGGCCGAGATCGTCGAAAAACTGCTCGCGGGAATAGCTGCCGAAGTCCGTTCGGTCGAATTCGGCCTGGGTGAGGTCTGGCATCAGTCGTTTGAGATCGTCGTTGCCGTTGTACACCACGCGCATGGCTCCGGCGGTGAATCGTGAGTTGCCGCCGCGCTGGTCGAAGGGCGCACGCTCGAACAGGGTTACCCGCGCACCGTGTTCTGCGGCACTGATTGCCGCGCACAGCGCAGCGTTGCCACCGCCGACGACGAGTACCTGCCGACCTTCCCCCATTGCCCTTGATACCCTAAACCCATAGTCTCATGGAGATTATCACAGGAGGGGAAGGGTCCGCGGCGGGGAGCACGCCGCATCGCCCCGATGACTTCGGAGCCTTGACACGATGACGTTACCAAAAAAAGTATTTGCCATGGTGCAGACGGCGACTCGCACCCTGGAGGCGCGAGATCTTCCCATGCCCGAGATCGATGAAGATTCGGCTCTTCTGAAGCTCGAAGCCTGTGGCATTTGTGGCAGTGACTATGAGCAGTTCGATGGCAAGCTGCGTACCCCCATGCCGGTGATTCCCGGGCATGAACCGCTCGGGGTGATCGCTAAGATCGGTGATCGTGCAGTCGCCCGCTGGGGGGTTGATCTAGGTGATCGGGTGGCGGTGGAAACCATGTTGTCCTGCCGTTTTTGCGGGCCGTGTCTGGGTGGTAATTATCACCTGTGCGATCGGCGTAAAATATACTCCTACATTCCACTGTCGGAAGCGCCGGGTTTGTGGGGTGGCTATGCCCAATATATGTATCTGCATCCGAATTCCATCCTGCACAAGGTGAGCCCCGAACTGCCGGCCGAGATTGGGGTGATGTTCAATCCGTTGGGCGCTGGTTTTCGATGGGCGGTGGAGATGCCCAACACCCAGCCTGGAGATACCGTCGTAATTCTCGGGCCGGGTCAACGAGGGTTGGCAAGTGTGATCGCTTGTCGCGAAGTCGGGGCTGGCACGATCATCGTCACGGGCCTGGAGGCGGATGCCGATAAGTTTTTGGTGGCGCGTGAGTTCGGTGCCGACCACACCATTGATGTCGAGAACGAAAATTCCGTGGAGCGAGTCAAAGCCATCACCGATGGTCGGGGGGCCGATGTGGTCGTCGACGTAAGTGCGTACGCAACCCAGCCTGTTGTCGATGCGCTGTCGATGGTGCGGCCAGGTGGCACCATCGTACTCGCTGGAGTGAAGGGGTTCAAAACCGTGGACAACTTTGTTTCTGACCTGGTGGTGATGAAAGAAATCAACATCCGTGGCGCGATGGGTGTCACTTCGACCGGATACAAAGCGGCGATCCGCCTCATCGAATCCGGTCGGGTCCCCATTGAGAAGATGCACACGCACAATTTCGATCTACAGGATGCGGAGCTGGCGATTCGCACATTGGCTCGGGAAATACCCGGCGATGCTTCTATTCACTCGTGCCTTATCCCACCGCACTGACTGGAAGAAGAGGTCGGGTAAGAGTCGGGGCAACTTTCCGGATGGGTGAGGTCGGGTATTCAATGAGCCCATAAAAGTCTACCCGAGCTATTTTTCTTAAGCCGCAAACCAGGAGTACGGCATGAAATACGGCATCATTCTCGGTGCCCCGAGCATCGAGGGTCAAATCGCGACCGCCACACGCGCGGAGGCGGCCGGCTTCGAGTCTGCGTGGACGATCGAATTCTTCAGCAGTCATGGACTGGTCCGGCTTGCCGTGGTTGCGACCGCAACGAATCGAATCAAGCTTGGCACAGCCATCGCGTATGCCTTCATGCGCACTCCCATGCTTGCAGCCTCTGCCGCCATGGACATCGATGAGATCTCAGGTGGGCGGATGATTCTCGGCCTTGGCAGCGGTACCAAACGGATGAACCAGGATTGGTACTCGATGCCTTTCGATGATCCGCCGGCACCACGCATGAAAGACGCGATAGGTCTGGTGCGCGCGGCGTTCGCAGCGCAAAAAGGCGGCGGGCTGATTTATGACGGCCCGTATTATCAGGTGAAAATTCCGGCGTATTCGCGTCCCGGTGCCGTCAGAGAGTCGATACCCGTGTATATGGCGGCGGTGAACAAAGGGATGATTCGAGCCGCGGCTGCAATTGCCGACGGCCTGATCGGCCACCCGGTATTCACCCGCAAGTACATGGCCGAGAAAGTACTGCCCGTACTCGATGGCAGTGCCTGCGAGCTTCTGCCTTATGTGATTACCGCGATCGCCGATACCACCGAACAGGCACGCAACGAGGTCCGGGGTCAGATCGCGTTCTATTACACGACGAGGCTATATCATTCGATTCTCGAACCTCATGGCTGGACCGAAGCGGGTGAGACCATCGCTGCTTCGTTCCGGCAGGGTGATTTTGCCGCCATGGCCGCCGCGGTTACCGATGAGATGATCGATGAGATTGCCATCGCCGGCACTCCGGATGAGGTGCGCGATCAGGTTAAACAATGGGACAGCCTTGCGGATCACGTCATTCTGTACAGCCCGAGCATTGGGATGAAGGGCGGACGCGTGCAGGAGAATCTGGATGCGATTGTCGATACCTTCGCGGCTTGAAACCAGAACATAGCAACAGTAATTAACCAGAGCGGGAGTACCTATGTCAGAACAGAAACCTTCAATTGCCTTCAACGAGGAAACCGCCAAACGGTTTATGGGGACGCCGCGCGGCGGTGCTGGCGGTTTACCGGAATTTCTCGGGTTTGAAATCTTCGCGGCAGGACCGGGGACCATGAAGGGGCGTTTTGAGGTGCGCGAGGATTTACTCACGGGCTTTGGCAACATGCACGGCGGCATTCTCTCGGCGTTTTGCGACCATATGCTGGGTTGCGTGTGTTATCCGGCCATGCAGAAGGGGCAATGGGCGGCTACCACGGAGTTCAAGATCAACCTCACGAGGCCGGTGAGTAAAGGCACGGTGGAAGCGCATGCCGAAATCATCAACCTCGGTCGGACTCAGGCCGTGGTTCGAATCGACGTGATGAACGAAGGCCGTATCTGTGCGATGGCTCAGGGAACCGTGACGATTCGCGATCCGCAGTGACGAGTAGTCTCAGGCTCGGATGGTTGGTCTGATGGATGGATCATCCAGGTCCGATCAGCCCGTCTGGCGGCCAGGGCGTCAACCCTTCCTCCAGAGGTACTTCCAGGCTTTTGAGCAACTGTGCGAACAGGTGCCAGTTGCCGATGGCGATGACCAGTTCTACCCGTTCCGCTGCTGATTCGATGTGCCTGCAGCAAGCCGTCCAGGTGTCGGCCAGGATGTGACCGTGATCGAGCGTGTCGTCTGTGGCCTGTAACACGGCTTTATCAGCCTCAGTCAGATTTTCCGCCGTTTGCCAATCGCGGACGGCCAGAAGATCCTCGGCAGGTATATCCAAACCGCGCGCCACCCGCCAATGTTGGGTCCATTCGTATGTGGCACCGGTTCGCCAGCCGATGCGCATGATGATGAGTTCCCGCAGCCGGGGATCCAACACATTGCCGTCGAACAGCAGCGTGGTCAGCGTTCTGGCAATTTCGCCCGCAACAGGCGGGTTTTGCAGGAGGATGCGGAATACGGAAAGCTCAGCAAATTGCGGGTTCAGGCCCAAGGCTGCTGCGCGCTTCCTGGATTCTTCCAGAGACAACATAGGTACTCTAGGTTCTGACATAACTGGTATCCTCTCGTGCGAGTTTCGAAGTAGTTTTACAGACGCCTCGGTAGCGTAACAGGCCGCCGGGTAATTGTAGGGGATAGACGTGAGACGTTGGCATTTCATCGATATGCGGTTATTTGGCCTCACGACACTGCTGTTATGGGTCGTTGGTTGTGCCTCGGGGGTCAAATTGAACACCCAGGTCCCTGCCGGGTTCAATTTAACCGGTCACTGGACGCTGGTGCCGGAACTGAGTGACGAGGCACCCGACCCGCGGAAACTACAGGCAAGCTCAGACCGCAAGGAACTCAAACGTCGCAAGGTGCTCTCCAGAGATCGTGTGCAGGTGGGAAGTTTGATGTTCATTACCCATGACTTTCCGGTGTTGCTGGCGGAACGCATGGTCATCGAGCAAAACGCCGACTCGATGGGTATTGAATATGATCGGGGTGGGTATCGCGACGTGTCCTGGGGTAAGCGCAACCGTGAACTATGGGAGGTGTACACCGGCTGGGAACAAGGCAACCTGGTGATCGTATCCCGGGGGCACAATGCTGAAACCAGGGAGACCATGCGTCTGGATGACAACGGCCGATTGCTGGTGATTGACGTGCAAGTGGATGCGGACGGTGAGAAGGTATCGGTCGTGCGGGTGTTTCGGCGCCGATAACGCATCGGCTGGTTAATGGACAGTAGCAGTCTTTGCTACCGCGCAGACTGCTAGTCCAGTTTCTCCAGGGCGAGTTCCGCCATGTCCTGCCACACCTCGCTGGATGCCCAGTTGCGAGCGTTGACGAGGTGCATTTTTGCGCGCGCATCGCCGATGAGGCGGTAGCCTTCACCCAGATAAAAATTGACGCGCGCCGACCAGGGTACCTTGGTATAGGCGACGCGAAGGTAATTGATCGCATCACCCGCCTGCCCGGAATGCAGGTAAGCGAGGCCCAGGAAAAAGATCGCGTCATAACGTTCTGGATCGGTTCGCATGGCCGAACGCAGGAGTGGGATGGCTTTCTGCCAGTTTTCGCCACATAGGGGTTCGCGGCTGAAAACGCAGTCACCGATCAGAACGTTGGCGAGTTGGATCCTGGCGGATACATGGGTGTCGTCGCGCTCGAGCGCATCTTCGGCATATTGCAGCGAGGCGGCTGCTTCGTCGGTCTGGTAGTAGGCATCCGACAGGGCAATACGAGTATCGATCGGAGCATGGTTCTGTTCGAGTAGTTTTTTCAATACCACGATGGCGCCTTTGGGGTTGTGTTTCATCATCGTGATGGCGAGCTCGGAATCCCGCTCGGCAGTGCTGAGACAGTCGGGTTCGATGGCGCCTGGGTCTGCGCCTTCAGGTAGCGGTTGCAATTGGGTTGGCAACGGACCTCTGAGGTGTCGTTTGAGGACCCGTTCCAGGCCGCGGGGTTTGACGCCAAAAGCCTGCTCGAAGTTGCGGTCGGAACCACTCAGATAAGTTGCGAGCTGTTGCTGTCGTTCGCTGGCATCGATTCCAAGGTTCAAGTAGTGGACCAACGCCCACGACCAATCGTAGAAAGCGGATAGTTTTTCGTGGCGCCAGCCTGCCACCTGCCGGGTATCCACTACCTGCGCTAACCGGAGCCTGGTTTTACTCAAGGTATCCTGGATTCGAGCTTTCCTCGGGTGCGCACCGATCAGAACTTGATTGTCGGCAATCTCCAATGTCGCGAGGAAGCTCGCCAGACCTTCTTCGTACCAGAGTGGATAGCTCACATCCACCCGGTCACGCACCAGGTGGTGGGTGTATTCATGCAGTGCGTTTTCCCCTAAATATCGATTTCCCCGCTGAGGTCCAAGCACCAGATGGTTCTCGTTCAGGGTTGCGTGCATGAAGCCTGCAAACCGACCCGCTTTGACGGTTACCCGAAAATCCTGTCGAGACTTGAATATGAAAATTTTCAACGGCAACTTCGTTCCAGACGTTTCGTCACCGATGTACCCATTGACGCTCAAGCGAAAAAGTTCCATGCGCCGGGTAATATCGTGAACGTCAGCGCTCGCCACGTCGGTGACGAGGTCGAACCGTGGTGTTTCATAGCGGCACCACTCGTGATCGAACGGATCGGCGAGAACCGTGTCGCCAGCCATCAGGATCAGGCAGCCGGTAACGAGACACGGCACAATGTTTGCGCTCGACCTGGGGCGGAATTTGCCTTTAGACTCAATCTTCAATGGTTCAGGACAGTGGATGTTTCTGTGTGGAAAACAGCTGGCAGGGTAGGTCTGGTCACGTTGATCTCGCTGAGTGCGGGCGCTGCAGAATTTGCCGAATCCCCGGTAGAAAAGCAATCCGCCGAAGAAAATTTTCCAGCGCTGAGTTGCATCGCGGAACAGACCGGTGGTTTTCACGATCACCCCGAACCCGGTGAGGAGTATGAACCGGCGCTCTTTCATCCGGAGGCCTTCACGCTCGAGGAAAATGTGATTTTCATGGTGAACCTCAAAACAGGCGAGGGCGGTCCGGATCTGTATTTGACTTTACGCGCGACAGACGCGAGGGAAACCGAACTCGAATGTCGGCAAGTGCGGGGGAGTTTCGGGGCAACCGGATTCAGTTGCGTCAACAAACCACCTTCAGAGATGCTGCTGATCAACCGTGATTCGTTACGCTTCACACGCACCGCGGTTGGAGGTTGGACGTTTGTTGGCGCGTCGGATAACCATAACGGCGATTCCATATTCGTGGAATACGGAACTTGTCACCGGCAACAACAATGACTCCGCCGGAACGTATTCCTGCGGAGTACTTCCTAAGTTGAGCTCGCTTACTCGGCTTGTTTGGTTTCTTGGCCTTCTTCGAGTGCCTCTGCCTCTTCGAGGATCGCCAGAAGCTCCGCATCTAGAGGCTCGGGGTTCGCCACCTGCTCTTTTTCTGCGGCGATGTTGATGAGTTCTATTACTTGCAGACGTTCCTTGACCTTAAGGCTTTGTCCCTGAACGACCTGTTCGTTGGCGAATGCTGCACCGGCGAACAAAGCCAGCGTTACCCAAATCAGCTTTCTCATTCGACTTGTCTCCTGTGGATGCTCTACCCGTTAGTGCCCTGAATTTAGCACCTTTTCCGCACCGTGTTAGTACTTTTCGGTCGTACTGGGGTTGGACCCTAACCCTTCTCTGCGTCGTGGTCCCATACGGATTCCTCATTTACTGCAAAAATGTAGTGATATCCGCGGTGCTTCCCTCTGATAATGCTCCCGTTGGATTCCAGAAACCAGACGCTGTCATCCGGCTGTCTGACCGCGAGTACGGCGTGATAACCGCGAACCTTGCGGTCGTAACTCACCAGCACGCGCAGGTCGTGAACTGGAAAACCAAGCTCGCGCAACAGGAAGTACTTGGCGGTCGCGTAGTCTTCGCAATCTCCACCGCGGCGTAAAAACTCCAGGAGAGTGATCCATTTGCTGCGGAACACCTCCTCCCGTTCACTTATCGCGCTGAGTTGGCGATGAGCACGGTCTCTACGGAAGTGACGTTTGTTGACGTAACGGTTGATCAGCGAAAACTGGCGTTCGGGTTCGAGATCCGCAGCCCGCAGCAGAATGTGGCGCAGGCTCTTGAGGCCGCGACTGTCGCACAGTTTTTCGTCGACGAGGCAGGTGTCGATCTGCAGTTTCTGTGCTCTGTGGCGTACGATGGTTTCCGCCCAATTGGGAAGTAACTCGGCGTTGCCTAAGTAAGTGGGCCGATCAAAGCGATACTGCTCCGCAAACGCCTGGCTGCAGAATAACAGCGTCAACGAAGCCCAGATGAAGTATGCCGTGGGCCAGCACCGCTGGCAGCTCTCGTTCATGGTTTTATCGTCGCTCAACTCGGATTTTCGTGCAAATGGTGATTTCGAGTGTTGTTGAACCCGTTTGATCATTGCTGGTCCTATTGTAGGACAACTGCGGATCCTCAGGCGGGAGGCGTGCGAGTTGAGGAACCAGCAACATAAGCGCAGTATTCTGCTGAGTACGACTAAACAGCCTAGGGTGAGCTGGCTGATATGGCGAGCCGAAAAAAGCAACGTTTGCTCAGTCTGACATCGATACTCTGCTTGTCGATGTTGGCTGGGTGTGCGCTCATTCCGCAACGCCTGGCCGAGTTGGAACCGAGCCTCACCGTGGATCAACTATTGAGTGGCGTGGCTGTATTCGGCGAAGAAGTATCTTCCGACGAGGTTCCCGATGTCGACGTGTTGGCGCTCGACGAATCCATGAAGGCATTCATCGAAGAACATGTCGGACACACAGGAAACTCGGTCGCGCGTTTTAAGCGTTTGCTCAGCAAGTTGGAATCGCTGGGCTACTTCAGTGCAACCTACGATGCTGGCTCGACCCACAGCGCGATCGACACATTTCATAAACGTGCAGGGAACTGTTTGTCGTTCACGAATCTATTCGTTGCGTTAGGCAGAGAAGCAAAGCTCGACACCATCTACCAGATTGTCGACGTTCCAGCCAGTTGGGACGCCAATAGCGGATACCTTATTCGCTTTACCCACATCAATGTCATCGTCGGCGGGGCTCCCTTTAACCGACCCAATAGTGCGCAGTACACGGTTGACTTCAATGACATTGTTCCAGCCCCGGAACATCGCCGGCGTAAAGTCAGTGATGTCTACGCCCAGGGGCTGTTCTATGGCAATTTGTCCGTTTCAGAGCTGCGCGATGGTGAGGTACGCAAATCTTTCGCCTATTTGAAGAAAGCGCTCGAACTCGAGCCACGCAACCCGGATATGTGGATCAATCTGGGTGCGTTTTTCGCCTCGCAAGCAGCACACGAGGAGGCGATACAGTCGTATCGACTTGCGCTTGATTTGAAACGATCGAGCAAGACTGCCATGTCAGGACTCGCGAGAAGTTTTGCAGCGATTGGAGAGAAAGAGCTGGCCGAAACGTATGCATCAAGAGTACGCCGTTACCGCGAAAGAAATCCGTTCTATCACTTCGCCGTCGCACAAGTTGAGTTTCAGAACTCGAATTACGCGCTCGCAGTACGTGCCATCGACAAGGCGATCAGTTTGAAGAGACGCAACCCTCGATTTCACCTTCTCAGAGGGCTCGCCGAAGAACAACTAGGCGATAGTGAGGCAGCCGAGGAGAGCTTTGCCAAAGCAAAACGTTACGGGAAGAGCGACGAATACAAGTTACGGATGCGCGAGGATCTGATCTCTCTGAATCCACCTCCGCCAGTCTCCTGATCTTGGCGGATACTACCTGGCGCAGTTTACCGCGGGCTGAAAGTAGCCCTCAGCCGGGCAAGGATGGTATGGCCCGTTCCAGGGAGTGCTGTACATCCGCAATCGTGATGGGTTTTGCCACAAAGTCATTCATACCGGCATCTGTACAAGCGTCACCATCCTCAACCATGGCGTTGGCTGTCATTGTGATGATATACGGTTGTTTGATGCTCCCGGTTACTCCGGATGCAGTGCGTTGCTGCCAGTCCGTCGAGTTCGGGCATCTGCACATCCATGAAGATCAAATCGTAATTTCGTTGGGATAACATTTGCACGGCCTCTTGTCCGTTGGCTGCTACATCCGCGCGAATATTCAGTTTTTTCAGAATTTGTACGGCCACCTTTTGGTTGACTAGATTGTCTTGGGCAAAAAGAACGCTGATACCTGCGAGTGTTTCTGTGTTAGTAACCCTTGCTGGCGTGGGCGTTCGAATCCTTCGAGGACGTATCGAGCAACATGTTTGCTATGACGGCCTTGAGCTCGGATAACCTGACAAGTTTGCGAATCGCCCGATCGAAAGCACGCACGTCGGCGTCCCCAGTGCCAATGGGTGTCATCAACATTGTGAGGGGGAGTTGTTGGTGATCTTTACCTAGCTTATCCAGCAGCTGTGGACCATCCATTTCGGGCATCAGCATGTCGAATATCAGCGGGTCAAATTGCTTGTCGACGGCCAAATGCTCCTGAACCTGGTCAGGGAATTCGTAGATAACCGCTACTACCCCGATACGTTCCAGATAGTCTCTGAGCACTTCGCGATTCGCAGCGTTGTCCTCTACACAGAGCACCCGACGACCATCGAGATCCGGCGTTTTGATCCTCTGCAACGGTGCTGGTCTCCATCGGCACATTGAAAGTGAACGTGGATCCGGATCCTTGTTCGCTTGTGGCGACGATATCGCCGCCCATGAGTTGTACCAGATCGTGACTGATTGAAAGCCCTAATCCGGTGCCTCCGGACCGGCGCGTAGTAGAAACATCCGCCTGTGTGAAGGGATCGAACAGTGTTGGAAGAATGTCCTGCGCAATACCAATGCCGGTGTCGCTGATCTCAAACGTAACGTTTGCATGGCTATCGTTTGTGGTCTCGGCAGAGACTTTAACCATCACTTCGCCAGACTCGGTAAACTTGACGGCGTTGGACAACAAGTTGACCAACACTTGCCTGGTTCGTGTAACGTCTCCGCAGAATTGCGATGATGGTAGATCATCAATGTGCATGAGCGGCTCGAGACTCTTGTCGGAAGCCGCGGGCGCGACCACATGCAGCGCGTCGGCAACGCAGAGTTCGAGGTCGAACGGGTGCATTTCGAGCTCGACTTGGCTGGCGTCGATCTTCGATAAATCAAGAATATCGTTGATGATGAGCAGCAACGTTTCGCCGCTCGAGCGAATTATCTCCAGGTATCCGCGTTGTTGCTCATTCAGCTCGGAGTCCAACAGGAGCGAGGTCATCCCGATCACTCCGTTCATGGGCGTGCGGATCTCATGGCTCGTGTTGGCAACAAAGCGGGTACGGGCGAGCGCTGCCTCTTCAGCCGCTTCCTTGGCTTCATGCAGGGCAGTCTCTCGAGCCAGGCTCTCGGTTATGTCTAATATCGCGCCGGAAAGCCTGGAGACCTTGCCGTCCTCCACCATCGAACAGTTAGCTCATGATCGAATCGGCATGTCTGTGCATCTCGATGGCGGCAACTGTTCTGCCAATCAGTAGATAGAGAAAACAGGCTTTGAATACAAGGATGGCGCTGAGATACAAGGGATCGAACAGCGGGTTGGAAACGAACATGCTGGCGAAGGCTGGAATCGCTACCCAGATGGCAAGATGGATGAGCAGCAGGTTGCGGTTTCGCAACAACAACGAACTCATCGCCATTACCAGGAAGCAGGAAATGACGATTTCGGTTTGTACCTGCAAGAGGAAGAGGGCAAAGCCAAAGTGGCAGGCAGGCTGCCGTGGCCATCGTAACCAGTGCGAAGGCGTCGATGTGTTTCCTGCAGAAAGTGCTGGTAATCGAAGCCAGAGCGAAAGCGAGCATCGTCAGCGTCAAGGCCGTTTTTCGGCTGGGGATGATCAGGGTCACTTTCGGGTCATTCAGATACTGGATGACGCTGAAGGCCGTCAATACCGCGACGCTCAATAGAGCGCCGTTGCGATATCGGGCCGCGGAAGACGTCTCCTGCTTGGGCAGCAGCGAAATCACTGCCGATGACTCAGGCCATTTATTGATTAAGTCTAGGTACAACTCGGGCTTTTCGTGGACTTCGAGAGATTTTGGGCTGACCGGCGACGGATATCTGACGCTTGTTTCGCTGTATCTGACCTATTTCTGTCTGTTAGGGATTATTTTTGATTTCGCCCAGCCCGGAGCCTCTGTTTGGACCCTGCCAGGGATTGCAATTGGAGGTTCAGCGGATACACTAGCCGGCCTCGCGTGATATACGCGTGACCCGTTCCGCCTTAGCTCAGTTGGTAGAGCAGCTGACTGTTAATCAGCGGGTCGCTGGTTCGAGCCCAGCAGGCGGAGCCATATCTTTCAACGACTTACGTGATTTCTCACTAAACTTGGAATCCCCGTCGTGGGGATTTTGCGGGGATTTAGAACCTCCTATCTTCCTCAAAACGACCAGATCAGGTCGCTCCCTGGCTCGTTCACATACCTTGTTGGCTGCTTCGATCAGATGCCCTAACTCAGGTGCTGAGTAGTGCGTCGTCATCCTTGAAGACTTATGCCCCAGCAGGTCCTGGCGATCTTCAAAGCTCACGCAGCCGCCCGCAAGCGACGACCGAAAGTGTGCTTCAGATCATGTACTCGGACAGTAGGCAGGCCAGCTCGTTTCCTCGCTCGCTGCCAGGCACTGTTGCCCATGCGGTCCAGTGGTTTGCCCTTGTAGGAAAACACATGAGTTGCGTATTTCCCTCGCCGGGCATCCACCACTGATTTCGCGATGCGGTTCAGCACAATCAGACGGTCTTGCTTGTTCTTCACAAACTCTCCCGGAACGATGAATACTGATGTATCCAGTTCGGGTACGAGGCATTCCCATTCCCAGCGAAGATTGCAGACCTCGCCGTCGCGGCAGCCTGTATTGACCTTGAATAGAGCCATCTCAGCCAGGTGAGCCGGTAGCTCACGAAGGAGCTGATCCTGCTCTTCCCACATCAAAGGATAGGGCTGACGCTTATTCTGGTCGGCCAGCAAGGAGATCTTCGGTGCTGCTGATATCCAGGTCAGGCCGTATTCATCCATCCATTCGGACGATGCTAAATTGAGGACTCGACGAACAATCTTCAGGCCATGGTTGATCGTACCCGCGCTAACACCTTCGTTGCGACGGTGTGTCATCCAGGGTTGAAGTGTGCCCATATTTACTCGATTAAGTTCCAGTTCGCCGATCCATGGCATCAGGTTTCTTAAGTTGCCAATGTCGCAGCGCAAGCTTCGCTTGTGTCCGTTCTCCTGGACGAACTTGGTCGCTGCTGTTCTAAACATACGCGTCGGACGAACCCCAAATATTTCAGCTTGCCGAATTTCTTCAAGCCTATGTGTTAGATAGGTCTCCGCTTCCCGGAGGCTACCAGTGCCACAGCAGATAGCGTGAAGCCACGCCGCGCGGGATGTCCCGCATGAATTCTTCGCCGAATTTACCCGTTGTCTTGCTCATTGTTACGCGCTCTAGTTTCTGGAAGTGGTAATGATCGTCTGCCAGCCGTTACTGCTTCCTCGCACTAACCTCGTGCTAGCTGAATCAGCTTGCGGTAAACATGGCGTAAGTTGAGTTTATAAATAGTCCTGTATATATACTTAAAGTTAATGAATAGAGAGAATATCAAACTGGGTCGTGGTTTAAAAATATGCTAAATTAATAACTATGGGTGCAAATAAGTACACAAAGATAAACCAACTAGAAAAAGATCTTCCTGAAGGTCTGCTCGTCGACGCGGCCTGGATGGAGCGCAAAGGCTATTACGGCTCGCTGCGTAAGAAGTATCTGGCAGCGGGATGGCTTGAGAAATCCGCTCGTGGCGTATACCGCCGTCCTCGCGGCATCCTGAGTTGGGAGCAGGTCGTCATATCACTTCAGACACTTCTTGATACGCCCGTTTCCGTTGGAGGGCGCTCTGCTTTAGAACTCCAGGGCTATGCCCACTATCTGTCCCAGTCTCCGCAGATTATTCACCTCTATAGCGACGAGAAGCTGCCGGGTTGGATCGCCAATCTGTCTGTGAGTCAGTATTTGAAGTTTCACAACCGGGCCCGGTTCCTCCCGAAGGTTGAGCGTCCCAAGGAAACGCTCTGTTTGTTTCCTGAACCCCTAGATGAGTCCGAGCCGATTTTGCCCGGTGATCTGCGCGTGACCCGCTGGGGCCAGTGGAAATGGCCGCTGATAATCTCTACTCCGGAACGCGCTATTTTGGAAATTCTCGATGAGCTACCTGACCGTGAAACGTTCCATCAGGTAGACATGCTTATGGAAGGACTGGTCAATCTCAGTCCGCGCCGCATGCAGCCGCTCCTGGAACAGGCCAAGAGCGTCAAGGTCAAGCGTCTCTTTTTTTACTTTGCCGACCGCCATCACCATCGCTGGCTGGATCGCATAGATCGCATGAACATCGATCTTGGAAAAGGTAAACGCATGCTCGTAAAGGGCGGCAAGCTAGACCCGAAATACCAGATCACTGTGCCTGCGGACCTGGAGGAAGTCGATGCCGTTCACTGACGTGTACCGCCGACAGGTTGAACTACTGGTCCGAACGATTCCTTATGTGGCGGATGAGGCGTGCTTCGCCCTGAAAGGCGGTTCGGCGATCAATCTTTTTTATCGGGACATGCCGCGTCTATCCATCGACATTGATCTTACTTACCTGCCTATTGCAGAGCGGGACCCTTCACTTGCGGAGATCGACGCGGCGTTGAAACGCATTGCGGCAAAGCTTCGGTCGGCTGATCCAGGAAATACGATCACAGAATCCGCACCGGGCACACAGTCAACAATCAACAAGCTGAATGTGAGCACACCGCACCTTGTGCGAATCAAGGTTGAGGTAACGCCCGTATTTCGGGGTTGTGTCTATGAGCCCGAAACCATGTCGGTTTCAGAGAAGGTCGAAGAGGAGTTTGGCTTCGCTGAAATAAACGTCGTCTCCTTTGCTGATCTCTACGCTGGCAAAATCATGGCAGCTTTGGACCGGCAGCATCCCCGTGACCTCTTTGATGTTCACGATCTGTTGGAAAACGAAACCATCACTGATGAGCTCCGCACTGCTCTCATCGTTTACCTGATGGCCCATGATCATCCTCCCCACAAGCTCCTTTCTTCCACATGCAGGAACATCGCACACGATTACGATCACAATTTCTACGGCATGACGGAGACCGATATGCCAATAGCGACGCTATATGCCGTACATGCCGACCTTGTCCGTGATGTTGTTGCGAACATGACCGAGGATCACAAACAGTTCCTTTTGTCGTTTTACCGGCGTACGCCTGAATGGGAACGACTTGGTGCCGATGGTGCGCAGGAATTGCCAGCTATCAAGTGGCGTGAGCTAAACCTCGATGAAGCAGGCGAAGAAACGCGTGCTGACATCGTTCAAAACCTGGAGGAGATACTGTATTGAGGAACATACCGCTCTCTGCCGAGCGTTCCGAAGTTTCAGCGTGAACATGAATCCTGGATTGCGGTCTACAATCACCGCGTTGCTAATCGTATCTCGCGCTAAGCAATTCCTGCCCCATCAAAAACGAAACGCTATCAGCGATTAAGGTGTGTACTCGACACGAAACGATAGCTGCAGACGATGTTATAAACGGACTCTGACGGTCGCCCGTGGCTCAGTGCCGGAATCCGCACACCATTCTATGCAACCTTTCTTGATCCAGAAGTGAGCATAAGAGCCATCAAGCTGACGCACTGATGGACTGACGGTTGGTCGCCCTAGAAAGTCAATTGAGACCGTCCA